>NZ_JACFYJ010000024.1:0-96864 GCF_037126505.1 Paraburkholderia bengalensis | reverse complement strand
CAGACGCCAATTTCGGCGCCTTTTTCCGCGGCGCGCTGCTTCAGGCGAATGGCCGCCGACAGGCCTGCAGGACCGCCGCCGACGATCACGACGTCATACTCCATCGACTCGCGCGGGCCGTATTGCTCGATCAGACTTGCGGGGGTCATTGATGCTCCTCTTACCGTTAGAATGGCTTTTTTCGGGATCGTATTGTCATTGAACGATCCCTACGCTGCAACACAATGAGACAAGATTAGCACGATCGTTCTATTTTTGTGACCTGGGGTCGACACCGAGCCCGCGCAGCGCGCCGGCCCGAAACCCCGTCACATCCACGTTCCAAGGAAAACGACAATGGGCCGTTCGATCAATCTGGAAGGCAAGGTAGCGCTGGTTACGGGCGCGTCGAGTGGGCTTGGCAAGCGCTTCGCGATGGTGTTGTCGCAGGCGGGCGCCAAGGTCGTGCTGGCAAGCCGGCGTCTCGAGCGCCTGAAAGAGTTGCGCGCCGAGATCGAGGCGTCGGGCGGCGCGGCGGCTGTCGTGTCGCTCGACGTGACCGATTATCAAAGCATCAAGTCGGCCGTCGCGCATGCCGAAACGGAAGCGGGCACGATCGATATCCTCGTCAACAATTCGGGCGTCTCGACGACGCAAAAGCTGACCGACGTGACGCCCGCCGACTTCGAATACGTGTTCGATACGAACACGCGCGGCGCGTTTTTCGTTGCGCAGGAAGTGGCCAAACGGATGATCATGCGCAGCGGCGGCGCGAACAAGCCGCCGTACCGGATCATCAATATCGCGTCGGTGGCGGGCCTGCGCGTGCTGCCGCAAATCGGGCTCTATTCGATGAGCAAGGCGGCCGTCGTCCACATGACGAAGGCAATGGCGCAGGAATGGGGGCGCCACGGCATCAACGTCAACGCAATCTGCCCGGGCTACATCGATACGGAGATCAATCACCATCACTGGTCGACGGATCAGGGGCAAAAGCTTGTTTCGATGCTGCCGCGGCATCGCGTCGGCAAGCCGGAAGACCTCGACGGCCTGTTGCTGCTGCTGGCCGCCGACGAATCCCAATTCATCAACGGCTCGGTGATCGCCGCCGACGACGGTTTCGGCCTGTCGTAACGGCGCGAGCGTCGGCGCGACAGACGCTTGCGCGCTTCACGGCAGAAACAGCCGAAACGCGCGATGATTGACGGCGGCGTGCAGCGTTCACCTCGTGCGGGCGCTGCGCCAAGCGCACACCTGATAGCCGCTGCGCAGGACACGCCCGCGATGTCCTGCGCCGTTCAGTTTTCCCCGATTCAAACCGTAGAAGAAGTGCAATGAGCGATTACCACCCCGTATTTGAAATGTCGATGCCGATCCGTTGGGGCGACATGGACGCGTTCGGCCATGTGAACAACACGGTCTATTTCCGTTACATGGAGCAGGTGCGGATTTCCTGGTTCGAACAGCTCGGCATTGCCGGTGGCAACGGCGAAGGGGAGGGGCCCGTGATCGTCAATGCGTCGATGGAGTTTTTGAAGCAACTGCACTATCCGGGCGACGTGATCGGCCGCATGACGGTCGGCACGCCGGGCCGCAGCAGTTTCGACACGGGCTTCGAGCTGTTCCGCGCCGACGATCCCAACACCCTCTACGCGCGCGGTTCGGCCAAGTGTGTCTGGATCGACTACGCGGCGGGCAAGTCCGTGCCGATTCCCGATCTGCTGCGCTCGACGATCGAACACGCGCAGCTCGTCAAGGCTTGATGGTCCGTCGGCAGCGCGCTTGCGTTCCTGCCGGCCGCGACACCATCAATTTCCGAGCAGGCGCTGCAGCAGCTCAGTCGCGTTGCCCGTGCCATATTTGCGCATCAGCCGCGCGCGATACACGTCGACCGTGCGCGGGCTGATGTCGAGAATCCGCCCGATCTGCTTGCTCGTTTTCCCCGTCACCAGCTGCGCGGCGATTTCCCGCTCGCGCGGCGTCAATTCGACGGCAACGCGACGCGTCGCGCTCAGGTCCTCGAAAGTCCAGACGCCCGCCGCATGCGGCATCGACCGGTCGAGCGAGCGTCCTGTCACATGGCACCAGAACAGTTCGCCGTTCGCGCGCTTCATGATGCGGTCGTCGGCGTAGCTGCCTTGCGCCGTCATGATGGGCGGAATGCGCTCGCCGATGCGTTCGAACTCGTCCGGTGACGGGTACAGCACCGCGAACGATTGCCCCAGCAACGACTCGCGCGTACGGCCGAAGATGGCCGCGAGCTGTTTGTTGCAGTCTTCGATGATCCGTTCGCGCGACAGCACGAGACCGATCGGCGCGAGATGAAAAGCGGTTTGGTAATCCAGAGCAGGCATGAGTTCGGCGAAGGGATGCGGTACCAATACTTATGTATTTTTGCGTATTGTGCCGCAACGCCGCGGCATCGTACCCTTTCGGCAGATCATGAGATGCGCCGCAGACGCGCCAAACGGGAGACATCGGCAGATCGTGCGCGGCTTTGAATGCTTTTCGAGGCCGTTCGCGAGCATGAGACAGCAGGGCCCTGGCCGGTTGTCCATTTCCCGCCACCGTTCGCCGCAGATGACTAGAATGACGTTTCGGGCCATGCCCGCAGCGCCAGTCGACATAAAAACGGCGTCGCATCGATCCCAATTTCGGGTATCCAGTCAAGGAAGGGACACACTGATGAATAAAGTCTACGCAAGCGCGGCGTCCGCGCTCGAAGGCATCGTCAAGGACGGCCAGACATTCGCCGTCGGCGGCTTTGGATTGTGCGGCATTCCCGAGGCGCTGATCGCGGCGCTGCGCGACACGGGCGTGAAGGGCATCACCTGCATCAGCAACAACGCAGGTGTCGACGGGTTCGGCCTTGGCCTGCTGCTGGAAACGCGGCAGATCAAGAAAATGATCTCGTCGTATGTCGGCGAGAACAAGGAATTCGAGCGCCAGTATCTGTCGGGCGAACTCGAACTCGAATTCACGCCGCAAGGCACGCTCGCGGAGAAGCTGCGTGCGGGCGGCGCGGGCATTCCGGCGTTCTTCACGAATACGGGCTACGGCACGATCATCGCGGAAGGCAAAGAGACGCGTCAGTTCGGCGAGAATCACTACGTGCTCGAACGTTCGCTGACGGCCGACGTCGCGCTCGTCAAGGCGTGGAAGGCTGACAAGTCGGGCAACCTGATCTTCCGCCGCACGGCTCGCAACTTTAACCCGATGTGCGCGATGGCGGGCAAGATTACGGTCGCGGAAGTGGAAGAGATCGTCGAGACGGGCGAACTCGATCCGGACGCCATTCACCTGCCGGGCATCTTCGTGCAACGCCTCGTGCTGAATGCCCACCCGGAAAAACGTATCGAACAACGCATCGTCCGCGCGAAAGGAGAGTAACCATGGCTTGGAATCGTGACCAGATGGCCGCGCGCGCGGCGCAGGAACTGCAGGACGGCTTCTACGTGAACCTCGGCATCGGTCTGCCGACGCTCGTCGCCAACCACGTGCCCGCAGGCATGGAAGTGTGGCTGCAATCGGAAAACGGCCTGCTCGGCATTGGACCGTCCCCGTATGAAGAAGAAGTGGACGCCGACCTGATCAACGCCGGCAAGCAGACGGTGACGACACTGCCCGGCTCGTCGATCTTTTCGTCCGCTGACTCGTTCGCGATGATTCGCGGCGGACACATCAACCTCGCCATTCTCGGTGCGATGCAGATCAGCAAGAAGGGCGATCTCGCGAACTGGATGATCCCGGGCAAGATGATCAAAGGCATGGGCGGCGCGATGGATCTGGTGGCGGGCGTCAAGCGCGTCGTCGTGTTGATGGAGCACGTCGCGAAGGGCGACCAGCACAAGATCCTCGAAGAATGCACGCTGCCGCTGACGGGCGTGGGCGTGATCGATCGCATCATCACGGATCTGGGCGTGATCGACGTGGTCGATGGCGGTCTGAAGCTGGTCGAGCTGGCCGACGGCGTCAGCGTCGACGAAATCAAGGCGAAGACGGGTGCCCCGCTCGATACGAGCGCGGTGAGCTGATCCCGTCGTTCGGCCTCGCGTCGAACACGGTCGTTGTGAAGCGGGTGCGATGAAGGTCGCGCCCGCTTTGCTTTTGTATCGTCGCTTTTGGGCTGTCGCGCTTTGGGTGTCGCATGCTGGTGCTTCGTGCTTTTGGCCTATGCTGTTTGGGCCATGAGACGCCGTAGCGAAGCAGTTTAGAATCGATTGTGTCCGGCGCGCGTTTGCACGCCGCTTTCTGTCGATCGAGGGAATCCTGATGACCGCCACGCCCGTCGCCGCTTCGCCCGCAGTCGATTCCATCACGCCCCGCCAGCGCTACGTGCAATGCGCGAGCCCTGCGGGTCTGCATCGCATCGCCTATACGGAATGGGGCGCGCCCGACAATCCGCGCGTGCTGGTCTGCGTGCATGGACTGACGCGCTCGGGCCGTGATTTCGACCGGCTCGCGGCGCAACTGTCAACGGTCTATCGCGTGGTGTGCCCGGATGTGGTTGGGCGGGGCTTGTCTTCGTGGCTTGCCAATCCCAGCTTCTACGCCGTGCCGCAGTACGTCGGCGACATGGTCACGCTCGTCGCGCGGCTTGGCGTGGAGACGGTGGACTGGTTCGGCACGTCGATGGGCGGGCTGATCGGCATGGCGTTCGCCGGGCTCAAGGATTCGCCCATTCGCAAGATGATCGTCAACGATGTCGGCCCTCACGTGGAGCCCGCTGCCATCGAGCGGATCGGCAGCTATCTGGGGCAGCCGGTGTCGTTCGCCACGCAGCAGGAAGCGATCGATCACGCGGCCTTGCTGGCGCAGTCGTTCGGGCCGTTGTCGGCGGACGAATGGCGCGAGATCAACACGCCGCTCGTGCACGAGCGCGACGGCGCGTGGCGCTTTCGTTACGATCCGCGCATCGCCGAGCCGTTCACGAAAATCACGCCCGAAATGACGGCATTCGGCGAAGCAGCCCTGTGGCAATCGTTCGCGGCCATCGAAGGACCCGTGCTCGTGGTGCGCGGCGAGCAGTCGGATCTTTTGTCGCGTGAAACCGTCGCGAAGATGATCGAGAAGGGACGCAACGTGTCGAGCGTCGAAATCTCCGGCGTGGGCCACGCACCCGCCTTTCTTTCCGCCGATCAGATCGGAATCGCGAAGCGGTTCTTTCTCGGGGAGCGCGCCGACGCGTCATAATATGAGGTTGGCGCATCGTCGCGCCGTGTCGTTTTTTCATACTCAACGGACAGGAATTCTCATGGCAGTCATTCGTCATCACGTCGGCAAGCGTCTTTCGGAAACCGCCGTGCATAACGGCACGGTCTATCTCGCCGGTCAGATTGCCGAGGACACGGATCAGGACATCGCCGGCCAGACGCGCGAAGTGCTTGGGCACATCGACCGTCTGCTCGGCGAAGTCAACAGCGACAAGGCACATCTGCTGTCGGTGCAGATCTATATCTCGGACATGGTGCACTTCAACGGCATGAACGCCGTGTGGGACGAGTGGGTCGCGCAAGGCAACACGCCGCCTCGCGCTACCGTCGAAGCGAAGCTCGCCAATCCGAAGTGCCTCGTCGAAGTCGTTGTCGTGGCCGCGCAACGGAGCTGATAAACGCGTTTCGCCTGACGCATCCGCTTCTGCATGAGACTAGCCCGCGCGCGCCGCGGGCCGCCGCAAGATGACTACCGACACCGTCACGACCGCTCCGAACCCGACGCCGTCCTTCGACGACGCGCTGGCGTTCGTGCGTGAGCATGCGGCCGATGCACGGCTGTCCTCTGGCGAGCTGCTTGCCGAACACGCGGCAGGCACGGCGTCGATCATGCGCACGCTGAACGTCGATCCGCCCGCGGTGCTGGCGGCGGCGCTGTTCTCACTGACGCCGCATCTTGAGAACCCCGAGCAGACCATCGCCGACCATTTCGGCGAGGAGGTTGCGCAACTGGTCGGCGATGTGCGCAAGCTGCTGCGTCTTGGCACGGTCAGCATGCGTGCGGCGCAGAACGCAATGCCGGAAGCGGGCCGCGATGCGCAGGCGGCGCGGCGCGTGCAGGTCGAAGCGCTGCGCAAGATGCTGCTCGCGTTCGCGCAGGACATTCGCGTCGTGCTGATCCGTCTCGCTTCACGGCTGCAGTCCATGCGCTATTACGCAGCCGCGAAGATCACGCCGTCGCCGGATGTCGCGCGCGAGACGCTGGATATTTACGCGCCGCTCGCCAACCGGCTCGGCATCTGGCAACTGAAGTGGGAACTCGAAGACCTCGCGTTCCGTTTCGAGGAGCCGCAGACCTACAAGCGCATCGCGAAGCTGCTGGACGAGAAGCGCGTCGAGCGCGAAACCTATGTGGCCGAGGCAATCGCCCGGCTTCAGCAGGAACTGGCGGCCGCTCACATCAAGGCCGAGGTGAGCGGCCGGCCAAAGCATATCTACAGCATCTGGCGCAAGATGCGCGGCAAGGAGCTCGACTTCTCCGAGCTGTACGACGTGCGCGCGTTTCGCGTCATCGTGCCGGACATCAAGGATTGCTACACGGTGCTAGGCATCGTGCACAACCTGTGGCAGCCGGTGCCGAAGGAATTCGACGACTACATCTCGCGGCCCAAGCCGAACGGCTACAAGTCGCTGCATACCGTCGTGATCGGCGACGATGGTCGCGCATTTGAAGTGCAGATCCGCACGCAGGAGATGCATCAGTTCGCCGAGTACGGCGTGGCCGCGCACTGGCGGTACAAGGAAGCCGGCACGCGCGGCTACGGCGGCCAGTTCAGCGCAAGCGAGAAGTACGACGAGAAGATCGCGTGGCTTCGGCAACTGCTTGCGTGGAAAGACGATGTGTCCGAAGGCAAGCACGGCGAGAAGGGCGCGGCGAAACCGTGGGAGCAGTTGCGCCAGGCCACGCTCGACGACGACCACATCTACACGCTCACGCCGCAGGCTCGCGTCATTCCTTTGCCGCAGGGCGCGACGCCGCTCGACTTCGCCTATCACCTGCATAGCGAGCTGGGTCACCGGTGCCGCGGTGCGCGCGTCGACGGCGCTATGGTGCCGTTGAACACGCCGCTGCAAAATGGCCAGACGGTCGAGATCATCGCGGTGAAAGAGGGCGGCCCGTCTCGCGACTGGCTCAATCCGCAGCTCGGCTATCTGCAAAGCAATCGCGCGCGGCAGAAGGTGCGTGCATGGTTCAATGCGGTCGAGGTGCAGGAGAACATCGCGGCGGGCCGGGCGATGGTCGAAAAGACCTTGCAGCGCGAAGGCAAGACGTCCGTCAGTCTCGACCAGCTCGCGGCAAAGCTCGGCTTCAAGGCGCCCGACGATCTGTTCTCGGTGATCGGCAAGGAAGAGTTCAGCCTCAGGCTCGTCGAGCAGGCGTTGAACGATGCGCCGCCGGCGGAGCCTGTGGTCGAGGCGCCGGAACATTTCGAGAAGCGCAGCAGTGGCTCGAGCGTCGCACATGGGGCCTCGACGGGTGTGCTCGTCGTCGGCGTCGACGCGCTGCTGACCCAGCTCGCGCGCTGCTGCCGCCCTGCGCCGCCCGACGATATCGCCGGGTTCGTCACGCGCGGCAAAGGCATGTCGATTCATCGCAGCGACTGCCCGACGTTTCTACGCATGGCCGAACGCGCGCCGGAGCGCGTGCTGCAAACCGCGTGGTCCGCGGACGTGATGAGTGGGCGCGGAAAGTCGGTGTATCCCGTCGATCTGTCGATCGAAGCCACCGACCGCCAGGGCCTGTTGCGCGACATCTCCGAAGTGTTCGCGCGCGAGAAGATGAACGTGATCGGCGTGAAGACGCAGTCGCGGCGTAACGCGGCGTTCATGCAGTTCACGGTCGAGGTGTCGAGCGCCGCGCAGATCCAGCGTGCGTGCGCGATGCTGGGCGAAGTCACGGGCGTCGTCAGGGCAATGCGCAAATGAAGTCGCGCATTCGCGCGTGAACCCGTCGCGGATGTGGGCAGCGCAATTTTCATGTCACCACATAAAAACGCTTGCCAACTTTCTCTACGCTCCATATAATCTCGTTTCTCTAGGCTCGTAGCTCAGCTGGTTAGAGCACCACCTTGACATGGTGGGGGTCGTTGGTTCGAGTCCAATCGAGCCTACCAACGAATCTGAAACCTCGGCTTGCCGAGGTTTCGCAAACGCAAGTTGCAATGAGCGCTTCGGCGCAAATGGCGAACAAAGCGAACATGGTTATGACACCGCGAACGTTGACCGGAACAGTTTCGGAGCGACGCTAGTCGAGGACCACTTTCGCCCTTGTTGTTTGTGGCAGTTTGAAATGTGAATGCGGCCCCTCGAAAGCGGGGCCGCATTTTTTTTTGTTGCAGCATTTTTTGAGTCTTGTTGCCTGTGCCGCCGGCCGGCACGACGGAGAACGCAATGGTTTCGATACGACTGCCCGATGGTTCTGTTCGACAGTACGAACATCCCGTAACCGTCGCCGAGGTGGCGGCGTCGATCGGCCCTGGTCTCGCGAAGGCCGCGCTTGGCGGCAAGATCGACGGCGAGCTGGTCGATACGTCCGCGCTGATCGATCGTGACGTGTCGCTCGCTATCGTCACCGACAAGGACGCCGACGGTCTCGACATCATTCGCCATTCGACGGCACACTTGCTCGCGTACGCGGTGAAGGATCTGTTCCCTGAGGCACAGGTGACGATCGGGCCCGTGATCGACAACGGCTTTTACTACGACTTCTCGTACAGCCGTCCTTTCACGCCCGAAGATCTGGAGAAGATCGAAAAGCGCATGCAGGAGCTCGCGAAGAAGGACGAGCCGGTGTCGCGCCGCGTCGTCTCGCGCGATGAAGCGGTCGACTATTTCAAGAGCATCGGTGAGAAGTACAAGGCCGAGATCATCGAATCGATTCCCGCCAGCGACGAGATCAAGCTGTACTCGCATGGCGGTTTCACGGATCTCTGCCGCGGTCCGCACGTCCCGTCCACCGGCAAGCTGAAGGTGTTCAAGCTGATGAAGGTCGCGGGCGCGTACTGGCGCGGCGACTCGAAGAACGAGCAGTTGCAGCGTATCTACGGCACGGCCTGGACGAAGAAGGAAGACCAGGACGCGTATCTGCACATGCTCGAAGAGGCAGAAAAGCGCGATCACCGCAAGCTCGGCAAGCAGCTCGACCTGTTTCACATGCAGGACGAGTCGCCGGGCATGGTGTTCTGGCATCCGCGAGGCTGGACGTTGTGGCAGCAGGTCGAGCAATACATGCGCCGTCGCGTGAACGAGGCCGGTTACCTCGAAATCAAGACGCCGATGATCATGGACCGCTCGCTGTGGGAGGCGTCGGGTCACTGGCAAAACTATCGTGAAAACATGTTCACGACGGAGTCGGAAAAGCGCGACTACGCCATCAAGCCGATGAACTGCCCGGGTCACGTACAGGTGTTCAACCACGGCCTGCGTTCGTACCGCGATTTGCCGCTGCGCTATGCCGAGTTCGGCTCGTGCCATCGCAATGAATCATCGGGCGCGCTGCATGGATTGATGCGCGTGCGCGGTTTCGTCCAGGACGATGCTCATATTTTCTGCACGGAAGATCAGTTCATCAGCGAATCGATCGCGTTCAACACGCTGGCGATGAGCGTCTATAAGGACTTCGGCTTCGACAACGTCGAGATCAAGCTGTCGCTGCGTCCGGACGCGCGCGCCGGCACGGACGAAACCTGGGATCGCGCCGAACAAGGCCTGCGCGACGCCCTGACGGCGTGCGGCGTGAGCTGGGAAGAACTGCCGGGCGAAGGCGCATTCTATGGCCCCAAGGTCGAGTACCACATCAAGGATGCGCTCGGCCGCTCGTGGCAGTGCGGCACGCTGCAGCTCGACATGGTGCTACCCGAGCGGCTCGGCGCCGAGTATGTGTCGGAGGACAACAGCCGCCGCCGGCCCATCATGCTGCACCGGGCAATCGTCGGATCAATGGAGCGCTTTCTCGGAATTCTGATCGAGCACCATGCTGGTGCAATGCCCGCGTGGCTCGCGCCGATGCAGGTTGTCGTGATGAATATCGCCGAAAGTCAGGCAGAATACGCCCAATTCCTAGCCCAATCGTTGCAAAAACAAGGGGTTAGAGTGGAGGCCGATTTGCGCAATGAGAAGATTAGCTATAAAATACGCGAGCACACGCTTGAGAAGGTGCCGTATTTGCTGGTCGTCGGCGACAAGGAGCGTGATGCACAAACGGTAGCCGTGCGTGCCCGTGGCGGTGTCGATCTGGGCGTGATGTCCCTCGATGCCTTCAGCGAGCGTCTGCGCCAGGACGTGCAGACGTTCAACTAAACCACCAGGCAGCGCGGCTCGTTTTTTTAATTTTTAGAGGAAACGTAACATCGCTACTGATAAGTCTGCGCATCGCATCAACGGTGAGATCACTGCACCCGAGGTGCGTCTGGTCGGAGTCAACAACGAACCGCTCGGCATCGTAAAACTCCCTGAAGCTTTCCGCCTGTCGGAACAACAGGACGTGGATCTGGTGGAAATCGCGCCGCAAGCGGTTCCGCCCGTCTGCCGCCTGATGGACTACGGCAAGTTCAAGTACCAGGAAGCGAAGAAGCAGCACGAGGCCAAGCTCAAGCAGAAAGTCATCCAGGTCAAGGAAGTCAAATTCCGGCCCGGTACGGATGACGGTGACTACAACGTCAAGCTGCGCAATCTCGTCCGCTTCCTTGAAGATGGCGACAAGACGAAGATCACGTTGCGTTTCCGCGGCCGCGAAATGGCGCACCAGGAAATCGGCATGCGTATGCTCGAACGTCTACGCACCGACCTGGATGAAGTCGGCCAGGTCGAGCAAATGCCGAAGATGGAAGGCCGCCAGATGATCATGGTGCTGGCGCCGAAGAAAAAGAAGTAAGCAGACGCCGGTTGCGCACGCGCAAGTTGCGCAGCGCGGTTGTCGGAAGGTTAGATTTTGCACGCCGCCGTGAAGCGGGGTGCGCACAGCAGGTTTCGGATCGGCGCCCGCATATGTTGTACGGCGGGCGCTTGTCCAGAAAGCAGTGGCCAGCAGTGCAGGCCGTCTGCATACCAAGTGGAGTGGGTTTCGAAGGGCGGATGAGGGCTTTCTGAGCCAACCGCACACCCATGTCCATCAAATAATGGAGTAGTTGTCATGCCGAAGATGAAGACCAAGAAGAGCGCTGCGAAGCGCTTCGTGGTTCGTCCGGGCGGTACCGTCAAGCGCGGTCAAGCCTTCAAGCGCCACATTCTTACCAAGAAGACCACCAAGAACAAGCGTCACCTGCGCGGCGCCACGGCAGTTCATGATTCCGATCTGAACTCCGTACGCGCGATGCTGCCGTTCGCCTAACCCTTAACCGACACTCATAGGAGCGAAACATGCCTCGAGTCAAACGTGGGGTTACCGCACGGGCCCGCCACAAGAAGATCATCAATCTGGCCAAGGGTTACCGCGGCCGTCGCAATAACGTCTATCGCATCGCCAAGCAGGCGGTCATGCGCGCTGGCCAATACGCCTACCGCGATCGCCGCAACAAGAAGCGTGTGTTCCGCGCACTGTGGATCACGCGTATCAACGCGGCGGTGCGTCAGCACGACATGACGTACAGCGTGTTCATCAACGGCCTGAAGAAGGCGTCGATCGAACTCGACCGCAAGGTGCTGGCCGACATGGCTGTGTTCGACAAGGCTGCTTTTGCTGCGATCGTCAAGCAGGTGAAAGCCGCCGTTGCAGCCTGATTGCGCTTCTTGCATCTAGTACTGCGTGGTTCGTTGCAGCGAACAGTCCGGTAGTCCCGGTGACGCTGCAACAAAAACGGGGCTCCTCACCGAGCCCCTTTTTTGTTGGTCGAGCCAGTTTTACTTCGATTGAATACTGACGTTGAAAAGATGGGATCAATGGATCTGGACCAGATTGTCGCCGACGCGAAAAGCGCCTTTGAACAAGCCTCCGACGTCACCACGCTCGAAAACGAGAAAGCACGTTTTCTCGGCAAGTCGGGCGCATTGACGGAACTGTTGAAAGGGCTGGGCAAGCTCGATCCCGAAACGCGCAAGACGGAAGGCGCGCGGATCAACATCGTCAAGCAGCAGGTCGAAGCCGCGCTGACGGCGCGCCGGCAGGCGCTGGCCGACGCGCTCCTGAACCAGCGCCTTGCCGCCGAAGCCATCGACGTCACGCTGCCCGGCCGCGGGATGGGCACAGGCAGCCTGCACCCCGTGATGCACACGTGGGAGCGCGTCGAGCAGATTTTCCGCACGATAGGCTTCGACGTGGCCGACGGTCCCGAGATCGAAACCGACTGGTACAACTTCACGTCGCTGAACAGCCCGGAAAACCATCCGGCGCGTTCCATGCAGGACACGTTCTACGTCGACGGCAAGGATGCCGAAGGCCGTCCGCTGCTGCTGCGTACGCACACAAGCCCGATGCAGGTCCGCTACGCCCGTACCAACACGCCGCCCATCAAGGTGATCGTGCCGGGCCGCACGTATCGCGTGGACAGCGATGCGACGCATTCGCCGATGTTCAACCAGGTCGAAGGCCTGTGGATCGACGAGAACATCAGCTTTGCCGACCTGAAGGGCGTCTACACCGACTTCCTCAAGAAATTCTTCGAGCGCGACGATATTCTCGTGCGCTTCCGTCCGTCGTACTTTCCGTTCACTGAGCCATCGGCCGAGATCGACATGATGTTCGAACAAGGCAAGAACGCGGGCAAATGGCTGGAAATTTCGGGCTCTGGCCAGGTTCACCCGGCGGTGATCCGCAACATGGGCCTCGACCCCGAGCGTTATATCGGCTTTGCATTCGGCAGCGGCCTGGAGCGTCTGACCATGCTGCGCTACGGCGTCCAGGACCTGCGTCTGTTCTTTGAAAACGACCTGCGCTTCCTGCGCCAGTTCGCCTGACGCGGCGTCATAGCACGCGACGAGAGCGGCCCGGCGTTCGGCAACACGAGCGCCGCACCGCAAACAGCGCCTCCGGCCAGCAATAGCGATCACGGCCGGAAGCGGACACAACCTGTTTAGAACGTACAGAACCATGCAATTCCCGGAATCCTGGCTCAGAACCTTTGTCGACCCGCAACTGAGGACGGCCGAACTGGCGCACGCGCTGACGATGGCCGGTCTCGAGGTGGAAGACCTGCGCCCCGCCGCACCGCCGACTTCGAAGATCGTCGCGGGCCGCGTGCTTGAAGTGGTCAAGCACCCGGACGCTGACAAGCTCAACGTCTGTCAGGTCGATGCCGGCACGGGCGCGACGCTGAACATCGTGTGCGGCGCGCCGAACGTGTCGCCCGGCATCAAGGTGCCCGTCGCGCTGGTGGGCGCGCAACTGCCGCCCGCCGAGGAAGGCGGCGCGCCGTTCGCGATCAAGCTATCCAAGCTGCGCGGCGTGCAGAGTGAAGGCATGCTGTGTTCGGCGCGTGAGCTGAAGCTGTCCGAAGATCATAGCGGCCTGTTGATCCTGCCGGAAGATACGCCGATCGGCCAGGATATCCGCGAAACGCTGAATCTCGACGACACCATCTTCGAAATCAAACTGACACCGAACAAGGCCGATTGCCTGTCGGTGTTCGGTGTCGCGCGCGAGACGGCCGCGATCACGGGTGCGCCGCTGCACCCGCTCGACATCAAGCCCGTCGAAGTCAAGCTGGACGAAAAGCTGCCTGTGAAGATTTTGGCGCCTGACCTGTGCGGCCGTTTTTCCGGTCGGGTGATCCGCGGTGTGAATGCGCGCGCGAAGTCGCCGGCCTGGATGGTCGAGCGGCTCGAACGTTCCGGTCAACGAAGCATTTCGGCGCTGGTCGACATCTCGAACTACGTGATGCTCGAACTCGGCCGTCCGTCGCACGTGTTCGATCTGGACAAGATCCACGGCAGCATGGAAGTGCGTTGGGGCAGGCGCGGCGAGTCCCTCAAGCTGCTTAACGGCAATACCGTCGACGTAGACGAGACGGTCGGCGTGATCGCCGACGATCGCCACATCGAAAGTCTTGCGGGCATCATGGGCGGCGACAGCACGGCCGTCACGCTCGATACCACCAACATCTATCTCGAAGCCGCTTTCTGGTGGCCCGATAGCATTCGCGGCCGCTCGCGTCGCTATAACTTCTCGACGGACGCGGGGCACCGCTTCGAGCGCGGCGTCGATTACTCGACGACCGTCGAGCATATCGAGCGCATCACGCAGCTGATCCTCGACATCTGCGGGGGCGAAGCGGGGCCCGTCGACGATCAGATCGTCAATGTGCCGAAGCGCCAGCCGGTGAAGATGCGCGTCGCGCGTGCCAACCGTATCATTGGCATCGCGATCGGCGCCGACGAAATCGCGCAGATTTTCACGCGCCTTGGCTTGCCGTTCGAGCGCGAAGGCGAAGACTTCCTCGTGACGCCGCCGCCGTATCGTTTCGATATCGAGATCGAAGAAGACCTGATCGAAGAAGTTGCGCGTATTTATGGCTTCGAGAAAATCCCGGCTCGTCCTCCCGTCGCGCGCAGTGAAATGCGCCGCACGAACGAGACGCAGCGCTCGATCCACATGCTGCGTCATGCGCTCGCCGCCCGCGATTACGCTGAAACGGTGAACTTCAGCTTCGTCGACGCCGAATGGGAGCAGGATTTCGCCGGCAACGACAAGCCGGTGAAGCTGCTCAATCCGATCGCGAGCCAGCTGTCGGTGATGCGCACGACGCTGTTCGGCAGCCTGATCAATGTGCTGCGCCATAACCTGAACCGTCGCGCGGACCGCATCCGCGTGTTCGAGGCGGGCCGCGTGTTTCTGCAGGATGCGTCGGTCAAGGCGGGCGAACTGGCCGTCGAAGGCTTCGCGCAGCCCAAGATGATCGGTGCGCTGGCGTATGGTCCCGTGATCGAAGAGCAGTGGGGCGCGCCAACGCGTGCCGTCGATTTCTTCGACGTGAAGGGCGATCTCGAAGCGCTGCTCGCACCTGCCGTCGCGCGGTTCGTGAAGGCCGAACATCCGGCGTTGCATCCCGGGCGCAGCGCGCGCGTCGAACTCAATGGGCGCGCGATCGGCTGGATCGGCGAACTGCATCCGCGCTGGATGCAGAAGTACGACTTGCCGCATGCGCCGATTCTCTTTGAAGTCGAAGCCGAAGCGCTGATGCAGCGCTCGCTGCCGGTTCCGACGGAAGTGTCTAAATTTCCGCCGGTGCGACGCGATATTGCAATCGTCGTGGATCAGAAAATCGAGGTTCAGGCGCTCTTCGACGAGATGCAAAAGGCGCTTTCAGACGATGCCTGCAAGACCATTCAAAGGGTTGCGCTATTCGATGAATTTCGTGCAAAATCAAATACTTCCGGCGGACTGGCTGCGCACGAGAAAAGCCTTGCGTTCCGTGTAACCTTGCAAGATACTGGTGGGACCCTTCAGGATGAAACGGTCGATTTGGCCATTCAGACTTTGGTGGATCGTCTTGCTCGAGTGTATGGCGCCCGGTTGCGCGGATAACCCATCACGGTTTTTCCGCCTGTTCCGTTCCGGCTGACGCGCCATTTGACAGATATGAATGAAATGAACTCGAGTGATTTCGAAGCCCTTCTTTCGGCGCAACGTAGCGCCATGATCCGCGATATTCCTACTTCAACCTCCAGCGCGTCGGGTGAAGCACCGACGCTCACCAAGGCTGAGCTTGCCGAGCTGCTGTTCGACAATGTCGGGCTCAACAAGCGGGAAGCGAAGGACATGGTCGAAGCGTTTTTCGAAGTGATTCGAGATGCGCTGGAAAGCGGCGACAGCGTGAAGCTGTCCGGCTTCGGCAACTTCCAGTTGCGCGACAAGCCGCAGCGTCCAGGCAGAAATCCGAAAACGGGTGAAGCGATTCCCATCGCTGCGCGCCGTGTCGTGACGTTCCACGCGAGTCAAAAGCTGAAGGCGTTGGTCGAAAACGGCGCTGAAGAAAGCTTCGTGCGCTGATCGAACCGCGCGCCCGCGCAACCACAACGACGGTTATCCAACCGCTAACTGACGATGACAGCGACGATCGAAAAAGTCGTCTTGCCTCCGATTCCCGCGAAGCGCTACTTCACAATCGGTGAAGTCAGTGAACTATGCGGCGTGAAACCGCATGTGCTGCGGTACTGGGAGCAGGAGTTCACGCAGTTGCGGCCGGTGAAGCGCCGAGGCAATCGACGGTACTACCAGCACCACGAAGTGCTGCTGATCCGGCGGATTCGCGAGTTGCTGTACGAGCAAGGTTTCACGATCAACGGTGCGCGCAACCGGCTCGATTCGCACGGTGCCGGGCAGGGCGCGGAGGGCGAGATTGAAGAGGCAGAAGGCGCAGCGGCGGCGCCGACCACGGCCAGCGTCGACGTCGATCAATTGCGCAAGGAGTTGTTGCAGGTGATCGACCTGCTTGGGCATTGAACGATTTGTTTGCTCAAGATTGATTGTTGCAGTTCTATTCGCGTGAAGTGTCTGTTATACTTTCATGCTTTCGGGGCGTAGCGCAGCCTGGTAGCGTACCTGCATGGGGTGCAGGTGGTCGGAGGTTCAAATCCTCTCGCCCCGACCAGATGGACAAAAGGACTTACGGTGTTGTGCCGTAAGTCCTTTTTTATTTTGTTCGCCAAGCAGGCGTTGGGAAGCGAAGTCGTTGCAGTGCCGATGGCGATTTGTTCTGATGGCAACGGCGTCTGCCTGGGGGGCGAGAGTGATTGCGAAACTACCTCGGCATCCTCATCAATTCAGCCTACGCCGGCTTCGGACCCTCGTACGGCCTTCTCACCACCTTACTTCCCGGCTTGGAACGCAGCGAGTGCCGCCCCCAGTTCCTGGTCGGTGATGACAGGCAAGATCCGGAACGTGAAAACGTCTCCCCATTCCAGGACCCACGCGGACATCGCGGCGGTATTGTTGGATTCTACGATCGCGCATCCGCTCAATTCGCCGATCACATGCCATCGGCCTAACATTGTGACGCCGTCGGGGGGCGGGGCGCCGCCCGTTTTCATGAAGCGTTCGATCGCCGACTGCTGCGCTGTCGGCAGCCCGTTCCACTGAACTATGAACTTCATTGCGGACCTCCACTTCACTCCTGGCGATGCCGGCCAGTGGCAAGCCGTCACCGCGACGGGCGCTGCAGAATGCGGCGCCCGGGAGCCCGCACCGAACGAGGACTTGTCCGACGTATCCGCAGTTCCGTGCCGCCACCTAGGCGTTTTTCAGAATGATAGGCAGCGCAACTGCAACTTCCAGTCTTCAGGTGGCGCATTCCGATGCGCTCATTCGCGCCAGCGCATCGAGACTTAAGTTTCCGTTAAGCCTGCGCTTCTACATTGATCGAGCGTCGGACGATGCAGGAAGTGCTGCGAGGAGTCGTCCGGTGCTTCATGGTCCGCCGGGGGGCGAACCAGACCAAGACCATCGTCGATGCACATTCGACCGCCAACAGGCGTCAGATGGCCGTGTGTCAATCGGCCGATCAGCTTTCGCCCGAAGGCTGTTGGGGGATGGCCATTCGGACCCGGTGCTCCGCCGGGTTTTTCTTTCTCCACAATCCCCAGCGCGCCCTGGGCGTCACAGAGTGATGATTTGGCTTATGCCATCTGCCGCGCTATCGTCGTGCAATCGGCGTGCAAAACTGTATAAACATACAGTATAGTATTCACCTATCCGGCGTGGCGGTGGTTAAGCAGGCTGCCGCTACGCCCTGCGCTTACCTCGCCGCACGAGCATACGTGGCCGCGTCCCGCCGGCCTCCTCGCCGGCCAATACATTCAGACGGACAGGCAAATTGTCATCTAACGGAACGATCCGAATTCGTGGCGCACGCCAGCACAACCTGAAGAACGTCGACCTCGACCTTCGCACGGGCGAAATGACCGTCGTGACAGGGCCGTCGGGCTCAGGCAAGTCGAGCCTCGTGTTCGACACCCTGTATGCGGAAGGGCAGCGGCGCTACGTCGAAACCTTCAGTGCGTACGCGCGCCAGTTTCTGGACCGGATGGACCGGCCGCAAGTCGATCGCGTGGACGGCGTGCCGCCCGCTATCGCCATCGACCAGACCAATCCCGTGCGCAGTTCCCGCTCCACAGTCGGCACGATGACGGAGCTCAACGATCACCTGAAGTTGCTGTATGCGCGTGCGGCCGAACTGTTCGACCGCAAGACAGCTCAAGCGGTCCGGCACGACACGCCGGAAACGATCTACGCGGAACTGCAAAGCCGAACGGCGGCGGATGATCCGCGCGTGGTCGTGACGTTTCCCGTGGAATTGCCGGAGACGACCAGCGAAGCCGAAGTCGAACAATGGCTGTCTGCGAGCGGCTACACGCGTGTACAGGCGCAGCGCGAAGTCGCCTCGCCAACGGGCATGCGCAAGGTCCTCGATGTCGTGGCCGACCGCTTCCGGCTACATCAGGTCGAAAAAGCGCGCGTGGTCGAAGCGATCGAAGCGTCGCTTAAGCGCGGCGGCGGCCGTGTGAACGTGTACGTGCTGGCGCAGGTTGCGCAAGGCCAGAGTGAGCCTTCGGAACCGCAAATCTGGCGTTTCTCGACGGGGCTGCACAACCCCGACAGCGATCTGCGTTACGCCGATCCGCAGCCGGCCTTGTTCTCGTTCAACTCGGCCTATGGCGCCTGTGACACGTGCCGTGGCTTCGGGCGCGTGATCGGCGTCGATCTTGGGCTTGTGATCCCCGACGAACGCAAGACGCTGCGCGGCGGCGCGATCAAGCCGATGCAAACGCCAGCGTGGAAAGAATGTCAGGACGATCTGATGCGCTACGCGGCGAAGGCGAACATTCGCCGCGACACGCGCTGGTCGGAACTCACCGACGCGGAACGCGACTGGGTCATCAACGGTTCCCCCGATTGGGATGGCGAGTGGCAGAAGCAGTGGTATGGCGTGAAGCGCTTTTTCGGCTATCTCGAATCGAAAGCATACAAGATGCACATTCGCGTGCTGCTGTCGAAATACCGCAGCTACACGCCCTGCGAGACCTGCGGCGGCGCGCGCCTCAAGACGGAGTCGCTGCTGTGGCGTCTTGGATCGAAACAAAATGCCGATTCCGTGCTCGACCCGGCACACCGATTCATGCCGCGCGGCGTCGACTGGAACCGGGAGCAACTGGAAGCGTTGGCGGGCCTGACCGTACACGATCTGATGCTGTTGCCCATCGACCGCATCCGGCGCTTCTTCGACGACATCACGCTGCCAAGCGCGCTGTTGGACGACGCGCTGAAGCTGCTGCTGGCCGAAGTGCGTACGCGCCTCAAATATCTGTGCGACGTCGGCCTGGGCTATCTGACGCTCGATCGTCAAAGCCGCACGCTGTCGGGAGGCGAGGTGCAGCGGATCAACCTGACCACCGCGCTCGGCACTTCACTCACGAAAACGCTATTCGTACTCGACGAGCCGAGCATCGGACTGCATCCACGCGACCTGAACCGGATCGTGGAGGCGATGCAGCGGCTGCGGGACGCCGGCAACACGCTCGTCGTGGTCGAGCATGATCCGTCCGTCATGTTGGCGGCCGACCGTCTGATCGACATGGGGCCGGGGCCGGGCGAACGCGGCGGCACGATCATTTACGACGGCACGCCCGATGCCATCCGCTCCGCTGGCACATTGACGGGCGAGTATCTGGGTGGCCGCAAACATGTCGCGGATGCGGCGCACTGGGCGCGGCGTGCTGTTGATGAAAGCACGCCGCGCATCGTGCTCGAGGGTGCGCGTCAGCACAATTTGCGCGACGTGACGGTCAATATTCCACTGCAGCGTCTCGTGTGCGTGACGGGTGTGTCGGGCTCCGGCAAATCGACGTTGATCCAGGACGTGCTATATCCGGCGCTGTCGAGGCAACTCGGCAAGGCAACGGAATCGCCTGGCGCTCACCGCAGCCTGACGGGCGTCGAGCAGATCAGCGACGCCATATTCGTCGATCAGTCGCCGATCGGCAAGACCACGCGCTCGAATCCCGCGAGTTATGTCGGCGCGTTCGACGAGATTCGCAAGCTGTTCGCGAAGGCGCCGCTGGCGCTGCAACGTGGCTACGGCGCCGGTGTGTTCAGCTTCAACTCCGGCGATGGCCGCTGTCCGACATGCGGCGGCTCGGGCTTCGAACACATTGAAATGCAGTTTCTGAGCGACGTCTATCTGCGCTGCCCTGACTGCGACGGCAGCCGCTACCGTCCGGAAGTGCTCGAAGTGAAAATCGAACGGGATGGCCGTGCGCTGAGCATCGCGGATGTGCTGGAACTGACGGTGCACGAGGCGGTGAATACGTTCGCTGGCGACGGCGAAGTATTGCGCGTCCTGCAGCCGATCGTCGATGTCGGTCTCGAATACGTAAAGCTCGGCCAGCCGGTGCCGACGCTGTCGGGTGGCGAGGCGCAGCGTCTGAAGCTGGCGGGCTTCCTCGCGGAAACCGCTCAGGCGCGCGCGGCGCGTGGCGGCGCAAAGCAGGCGCCGCCGCGGCTGTTCATGTTCGATGAACCCACCACGGGTCTGCACTTCGACGACATCGCCAAGCTGATGCAGGCGTTCGGCAAGCTGCTGGCGGGCGGTCATTCCTTGATCGTCATCGAGCACAATCTGGACGTGATTCGCGCGGCCGACTGGCTGATCGATCTCGGTCCAGAGGGCGGGGATGGCGGCGGTCTCGTCGTGTGCGCGGGCACGCCGGAAGACGTCAAGCAATGTCCCGGTTCGCACACGGGCGAAGCGCTGGTCCACTATGACCGAGCAATGGGCCTCGCGATCGAGCCGACAGAGGCCGCCGAAAAAGCCGAAGCCGCCGCGCACGGCATGCCTCTGCAGACGGCGCTGAATGCGGCGCGCGCGCGGCGCGCGGTGGAGGGGGAAGACGTCGTGCGTATCGTGAATGCGCGCGAGCACAACCTGAAAGCACTCGACGTCGACATTCCGCACGGCAAGTTCAACGTGATTACGGGCGTTTCCGGCTCGGGCAAATCAACGCTTGCGTTCGACATCCTGTTCCACGAAGGGCAGCGCCGCTATCTGGAATCGCTGAATGCCTACGCGCGCTCTATCGTGCAGCCAGCGGGGCGCCCGGAGGTCGACGCGGTGTACGGCATTCCGCCGACGGTCGCAATCGAACAGCGTCTGTCGCGTGGCGGACGCAAGAGTACCGTCGCGACGACGTCAGAGGTGTGGCACTTTCTGCGTCTGTTGTACGTGAAGCTCGGTATCCAGCATTGCGTCCACGACGGCGCGCCCGTGACGTCGCAAAGCGTCGAGTCGATCGTCGCGCAGCTGATGCGCGACCACAAAGGCGAACATGTGGGGCTGCTGGCGCCGTTGGTCGTGAACCGCAAAGGCGTCTATACCGACCTGGCGAAATGGGCGAAGGCGCGTGGCAATACGCACTTGCGTGTCGACGGCGAATTCGTGCCCGTCGATCCGTGGCCGAAGCTCGACCGTTTCCGCGAGCACACGATCGAGCTGCCCGTCGGCGACATCGTCGTGTCTGCGGAGAAGGAGGCGGAATTGCGCAAGCTGCTTGACGAGACGCTCGAGGCCGGCAAGGGCGTGATGCATCTGCTCGCGCCGCTCGACGGCCTCGAACGTGCGATGACGAGCAATTCGCCTACGTCGCGTGTCGGCGAGGTGAAGGTGCTGTCGGTCAAGCGTGCGTGCCCCGTGTGCGGAACCAGCTATCCGGAACTCGATCCGCGCATGTTCTCGTACAACAGCAAGCACGGATGGTGCACGAGTTGCGTCGGCACGGGCCTCGCGCTGACGCGCGAGCAGCGCGCGGCTTACGACGACACCGTGCTCGTCGACGATAATCGCGGCCGCGAGCAGACCCTGCCATCCGACGAGCAGGAGCCGGAAGGCGTCGGCGACGCGCCGTGTCCTGACTGCCACGGCACGCGCCTGAATCCGTCCGCGCGTGCCGTGACATTCGAAGCCACGCCTATCGTCGACGTCGCACAGTGGACGGTGTCGGACACGCGGCGCTGGATCGACGGGCTCGCGTTGAACGGTCGCGAAGCGGAGATCGCGCGCGACGTGATCAGCGAAATCGGCAGCCGGTTGCAGTTCCTCGAAGAAGTCGGCCTCGGTTATCTGAGCCTCGATCGCGCGGCACCGAGTCTGTCGGGTGGCGAGGCGCAGCGTATCCGTCTCGCGGCGCAACTTGGCAGCAATCTGCAGGGCGTCTGCTATGTGCTCGACGAGCCGACCATCGGCCTGCACCCGCGCGACAACCAGATCTTGTTAGACGCGCTGCGCAAGCTTGGCGACAAGGGCAACACGCTGGTCGTCGTGGAGCACGACGAAGATACGATTCGTCGCGCGGACCATATCATCGATATCGGCCCGGGCGCGGGCAAGCGCGGCGGCACGCTGGTCGCTCAAGGGCGCGTCGGCGATCTGTCCGCGCAATCCGATTCGCTCACGGGCCAGTTTCTCGCTCATCCAATCCTGCATCCGTTGCAGGCGCGGCGCCCCGTTTCGCTGGAAACGAAGCGGGCCGCAGCCGTGCCTGAGAACTGGCTGACGGTGAATCGCGCGACGCTGCACAACCTGCGCGATGTGACCGTCGGCATTCCGCTCGGCCGTCTCGTCGCCGTAACGGGCGTGAGCGGATCGGGTAAATCGACACTCGCTCGCGATGTGTTGATGGCCAATCTGCTGGATGCCGTCGGGCGATCCGTGCTGTCGTCGCCCGCCATGCGTCGCGCGCGCAAGGCCGCGCAGGCGGAAGACGCGCCGGCTGCGAACCGTCGCTCGAGCGTGCTTGCGCGCAGCGCGCCGCGGCCCTCGCTGAGCGTGACGCATGTCTGGCAAGGCTGCGAATCGATCAGCGGTTTTGAATCGATCGACCGCGTGCTCGAAGTTGACCAGACGCCGATCGGCAAGACGCCGCGTTCCTGCCCGGCCACGTATATCGGCGTGTGGGACACCATCCGGCGGCTTTTCGCGGATACGCTCGAGGCGCGGGCTCGTGGCTACACGGCATCGCGGTTTTCGTTCAACACGGGCGATGGCCGTTGTCCCGCCTGCGAAGGGCAAGGCGTTCGTACGATCGGCATGAGTTTCCTGCCCGACGTGAAGGTGCCGTGCGACGTGTGTCACGGTCAGCGCTTCAATCCGGAAACGCTGGCGGTGACATGGCGCGGCAAGAACATCGGCGACGTGCTGACAATGGAAATCGACGAAGCCGTCGACTTCTTCGCCTCGATGTCGAACATCGCGCATCCTTTGCAGTTGATGAAGGACGTTGGCCTTGGTTATCTGACGCTCGGACAGCCGTCGCCTACGCTGTCAGGCGGCGAGGCGCAGCGCATCAAGCTCGTCACCGAACTGAGCAAGGTGCGCGACGACATCACGCGTCGTGGACAGAAGGCGCCGCACACGCTGTATGTGCTCGACGAACCGACCGTCGGACTTCACATGGCCGATGTCGCGAAGTTGATCCGCGTGCTGCACCGGCTGGCGGATGCCGGCCATAGCGTCGTGGTGATCGAGCACGATCTGGATGTGATCGCGGAAGCGGATTGGATCATCGATCTCGGGCCGGAAGGCGGCGTCGGCGGCGGGACGATTGTCGCGTCCACGGACCCCGAGGGATTGGTCCGTGTCCCGGCAAGCCACACAGGGCGGGTGCTGGAGCCTGTGCTGGTGCGCACCGCGAACGAGTCCGCGGGGACGGTGGCCGGCGCGCGCGTTAGTGCGGGGTAACGCCCATGTGGCTTCGATACATGCCGTCGCAACTTGGCGTCCATCATGAAAGCACGCCATAGCGCCGCATTCACCGCGATTCTGGCCGCTGTTCTGTTCGGCGCGACGACCCCTTTCGCCAAGGCGTTGCTTGGCGCGTTATCGCCGTTCATGGTGGCGGGCCTGTTTTATCTCGGTAGCGGATGCGGCCTTGCCGTGGGCATGTTGATCCGTCATGTTCGGCGAAAGCCGGGGGCAGGCGAACAGAGCGGACATGCCATTCCCCTTGCTGAGATGCCGTGGCTGATCGGGGCGATTGCCGCGGGCGGTGTTGCGGGGCCGGCATTGCTGATGTTCGGGCTCGATGCCACGCCAGCGGCGACCGCTTCTTTGTTGCTCAATCTCGAAGGCGTTTTTACTGCGCTGATCGCGTGGGTCGTTTTTCGCGAGAACGTCGATGTGCAGGTCTTTCTCGGCATGCTGGCGATCGTCGCGGGCGGCGTGTTGCTGTCCTGGCAACCGGGAGAAGGCGGTATGGGCAAGGGCGCGGCTTTCGTCGCGCTCGCCTGTCTGTGCTGGGCGATCGACAACAACCTGACGCGCAAGGTCTCGATCAACGACGCAATGACCATTGCCTGCGTCAAAGGGCTGGTGGCAGGCGTCGTGAACACGGGCATCGCGCTATGGCTGGGCGCGCGGGCGCCGGCAGCCGGATTGGCCGCGGCATCGATGGTGGCGGGGCTGGCCGGTTATGGCGTGAGCCTCGTATTGTTCGTCGTTGCATTGCGTCACCTGGGCACGGCGCGTACGGGGGCCTACTTTTCGGTGGCGCCTTTGTTCGGCGTCGCGATCTCACTGGCGCTGTGGCCCGAGCAGCCACCCTTGTCGTTCTGGTTCGCTGCAGCGTTGATGGCGCTCGGCGTCTGGCTGCATCTGCGCGAGCGGCACGTGCACGAACACACGCACGAAGCGCTCGATCACACGCATCGCCATCGGCACGACGAACATCACCAGCATGCGCACGATTTCGACTGGGATGGCGCGGAGCCGCATGTGCATCCGCATCATCACGCGCGCATTACGCATACGCATGCTCACTTTCCAGACGTTCATCATCGCCACACGCATTGACAGCGCACTTCGGTGCATCCGCAAGCAAAGCGCGAGTAACCCGTTTATATTGGCCCGTGCACCTGGCCGCTCGCGGCCCAACCCACGTTGACGAGGATCTTTCATGCCGGACCCGACCGTATTCCCGATCGCGAAGAAGTGGCCCGCGGCGCATCCCGAGCGCATCCAGTTGTACTCGTTGCCGACGCCCAACGGCGTTAAGGTTTCGATCATGCTCGAAGAGACGGGGCTGGCGTACGAGCCGCATCTGGTTCGCTTCGACACGAATGACCAGATGTCGGCGGAATTCATGTCGCTGAATCCGAACAACAAGATTCCCGCGATCATCGATCCAAACGGACCAGACGGCGAGCCGCTGCCACTGTTCGAATCAGGCGCGATCCTGATCTATCTTGCCGACAAGACAGGCAAACTGATGCCGAAGCAGGCATCGGCACGCTACGAGACGATTCAATGGGTGATGTTCCAGATGGCTGGCATCGGACCGATGTTCGGACAGGTCGGCTTCTTCCATAAGTTCGCCGGCAAGGAGTACGAAGACAAGCGTCCGCGCGACCGCTACATCAATGAGTCGAAACGGCTGCTCAACGTACTGAACGAGCGGCTTTCCACACGGAAGTGGATCATGGGCGACGAATACTCGATCGCCGACATCGCGACGTTTCCGTGGGTGCGCAATCTGGTCGGTTTTTACGAGGCGGGGGACCTCGTCGGTATCGGCGATTTTCCGCATGTAACGCGTGCGCTCGATACATTCGTCGCGCGTCCCGCGGTTGCGAGAGGGTTGGAGATTCCCAAGCGCGGATAATGGGTGCCCAAACGCGCGGTAGTCATTGCGGTTAGCAAAAGCCCGTGCCCTCATGAGAGCGGCACGGGCTTTCTTTTGCGGACTGCGGACTGCGGACTGCGATCAGCGCGATATCGGCATCACCCGCCCAGCGCAGGATCACTCATGCTCGGCTTGCCCGTCTCGACGTGACCCGCGATACGGCGCGCAAACGACGCATCGCTATCGACCGTAATCGTCAGGTCATACCAGCCATACACATGCCGCAGATCGATATAAACGGTATCGCCATCGCCGCCGCGAACCGTATGCGTGATGGCCTTGCCGGCGTCATAAGCATTGACGATCGTGAACTGGCAGCGCGCGTTGCCGTCGTTCTTCAGGCGCAGTTGCAGATTGCCGTTCGCCACATCGTAGCCCTCGGCGACTTCCGGCTTTGCCTGGTCGTGGCCGCTCCAGAGATGCTGCGCGGGCTGCTTCCCGGCAAACCGGCGCAGGAATCCGTTCGGGCCATGCACCGTGAAATCATATGAGCCGTCGGCGTTCACGGGCAGCTGATCGACGAGCCGTTTGCCCGCCTCGACCGTGTACGTGCGCGGCGCACCGGCGCTCAGCGCCGCGAACACGAGGAAGTTCGCGCCGACCTTGCCCGTGTTGACGAAGCGCATCGAGAACTTGCCGTTGCTGTTACCGTCGACGCGCACGAATAATTCGTAGGGCAGCGCGCGAGCGGGACGCACGCCCGACTCCTGTTTCGGCATCGAACCGACGAGCGGGGGCTGCGGCGTGTAGTTCGGGTGACGATTCTGATCCTGCGGTTTGTACGTCGACGTCGACGGCAGCGGTGGGAACGCATCGTTCGGATTGGCGAAATTGAACGCCGACGTCAGATCGCCGCAAACAGCGCGGCGCCACGGCGTGATATTCGACTCGGCCAGCTTGTGACCATGACCGAAACGCGCTTCGATGAAACGGATCACGGACGTGTGATCGAACACTTCGGAGCACACCCAGCCTCCCCTCGACCACGGCGACACGACGAGCATCGGCACGCGCGGCCCGAGGCCGTACGGACCGGCCGCGTAGGCGCCGTTGTTGCCGCCGGGATAGATTTCGTTGGTCGTGTCGACGGTCGACAGGCCGTTCGCATTCGACGACGGCGCAAACGGCGGCGACACGTGATCAAAGAAGCCGTCGTTCTCGTCGTAATTGATGAGTAGCGCGGTCTTGCTCCACACATCGGGGTTCGACGTCAGAATCTGCAGGACCTGATCGACGTACCATGCGCCGTAGTTCGCAGGCCAGTTCGGATGTTCGGAGTACGCCTCCGGCGCGACGATCCACGACACCTGCGGCAACTGGTTGTTCTGCACGTCTTTGCGCAAGATGTCGAAGTAGGTGTCACCCGCCGACACGTTCGTGCCCGTACGCGCCTTGTCATACAGCGGATTGCCAGGCTGCGCGTTGCGATACTGGTTGAAGTACAGCAGCGAGTTGTCGCCGTAGTTGCCGATGTACGGATTGTCCGTCCAGCCCCACGAGCCTTTTGCGTCGAGACCGGTGCCGACGTCCTGATAGATCTTCCACGAAATGCCCGCGTTTTCCAGCACTTCCGGATACGTCGACCAGCCATAACCGAGCTCCGAGTTGTCGACGACGGGTCCACCGCCCGTGCCGTCGTTGCCGACCCAGCCGGTCCACATGTAGTAGCGGTTCGGATCGGTCGCGCCCATCAGCGAGCAGTGGTACGCGTCGCAGATCGTGAACGCGTCGGCGAGCTGGTAGTGGAAGGGGATGTCGTCGCGCGTCAGATACGCCATCGTCGTCGTGCCCTTGTTCTCCACCCACTGGTCGTTGCGTCCGCCGTTCCAGGCGCCATGCGTCGTCGGCCAGTCGTGCGGCAGATCCTGCAGAAATTGCAGGCCGAGGTTCGGCGCTGTCGGATGAAACGGCAGCACTTCACCGATACCGCCGCGCCCTGGCTGATGCCACACCGGTTTGCCGTTCGGCAGGTTGATTGCACGCGTATCGCCGAATCCGCGCACGCCGCGCAGCGTGCCGAAGTAGTGGTCGAACGAGCGGTTTTCCTGCATCAGCACGACGATATGCTCGATGTCGCGGATGCTGCCTGTCTTGTTGTTCGCGGGAATCGCAAGCGCATTGCGGATGCCGAGAGGAAGCATCGTCAACGCGGTGGCGGAGCCAGCTGTCTGGACGGCTGCGCGCAAAAAATCACGGCGGTTCTTTGAAGTCATGTTGGATTCGATCGTGCGGAAAGAAACGGTAAGGGAAGGCTTCCGGTGGGGGCGCGGAGCCTGCTTTTTTAGAACTCAATCGACGGTGTGAATCACGGGTGCTGCGAGGACAACGGAATCGGCTTCGCTTGCACCGCCGGGGAATACCGGCGGCTGTGCCTGCGCGGACGACGACTGCGGTTCATGAAGCGTAGTGCTGTTGGATGAAGCGGACTGCCGAAGTTGAAGCGAAGTGCCGGTGGATGAAGCGGACTGCGTTGGGACTGCATTGAACGTCGTCGCCAGGATCGGGTGCGGCTCCTGTTGCGTCCCGCCTTGCTGCTGTTCTTGTGATGCCTGGCTGGACGCGCCGTCACCGCACGCCGTAGCGACCACCGATGCCGTGATGACGGCAAGCACTGAACGCAAACGATTGCGTCGCTGGGTACATGCAATTCCGTGCAGGGTGTGCATTGTCATCTTCCGGCGTCATGAGTGAGAGACGCGAAAGGATAGCCAGCGCATGTGTAGGATTTGTGAAGAAGAAGGCGAGGAAGGCGGTGCGCCACGGCGAGCGCGCAGATGCACTGGTACCGATGCACTGCAGAATGCAGCGCGCATTTCTCGTGACGGCTCAACGACCTGGCTGCGTTATCAGCAGGTTGTCAACAGGGATGCGCACGGAATGTGTGGAGAACTTTTATGCAGCGAGTCGGCCGCTCGTGCAGCCAGCTGCATGCACAGACGTCACGCCCGGCGTTGTCGCCGGGATTACCCGCGGGCGTCGTTGGTGTACTTCGCGATGAATTCGACGATCGCGGCGTCGAGCGCCTGTGGCGCATCGCGATGGGGCGAATGCCCGCAGTTGTCGAGCTTGCTGAGCTGGGCCTGCGGTGCCTGTCGCGCGATCGTATCGATCTGCACCATCGTGCCGTAGTGATCGTCATAGCCTTGCACGGCGAGCAGCGGACAGCGAATACGCGTCAGTTCATCAACGATGCTCCACGACCGGAATGCTGCACTCAACCACACATCGTTCCAGCCGTAGAATGCCGAATCGACGTCGGCGTGATGACGCGCAAGTTTGCTGCGTAAGTCGCCTTGTTCGTAGGCAATCTTTGCTTCCGCGATGCTGTCGACGGAAATGTCCTCGACGAATACATGCGGCGCGATGGCGACAGCACCTGCCAGTGAATCGGGGAAGGCTGCAGCATAGAGCAACGTGATCGATGCGCCGTCGCTGTGACCGATCACCCACATGCGTTTTCTTTCCGCTGGGCTCACCTCGAGTGCATCGAGCAGTGCGGGCAATACGTCGCTTGCCTGCACCGACATGAAGTCGACAGGCAGCATGACGTCATGCGGGCGAGGTGTCGAACGGCCGTAGCCTGGCCGCGAATACACGAGGCCGCGCATGCCGAGCTTGTCGCATAGCGTCTGCGGCCAGTCTTTCCACATCGCGACGGAGCCCAGACCTTCGTGCAAAAACACGGCGAGCGGCGCATCTTGCCGATGCGCGTGCAGCCAGCGGTACTCGATATCGAGCGGGCCGCGTTCCGCAGTCGCGGGCAATTCGATCGACGCGCTCCCGGCATCGTCCCGCAGTGTGGTGAGGGGTTCGGACATTCTGTTCATCAGCCCGTGAGCTGTTCTCGCAGTTTGAAGCGTTGAATCTTACCTGTTGCCGTCTTCGGCAGATCGTCGACGAACACGATATCGCGCGGGTACTTGTGTGGCGCGAGCTTGCCCTTGGCGAACGACTTCAGTTCATCTGCAAGCGCTTCGCATGCATCGGCACTTTGCTTCAGCACGACAAAAGCACGCGTTTTCACGAGCCCCCCGTGGTCGACGCCAACGACGGCCGCTTCGAGCACGGAAGTATGTTGCACGAGGACCATCTCCACCTCGACAGGCGACACATACTGGCCGCTCACCTTCAGCATGTCGTCGCTGCGGCCGGCGTACTGATAGCAGCCGTTGGGCAGCCGGCAATACTTGTCGCCGCTGCGAATCCATTCGCCCAGAAACGTCGCGCGCGACTTTTCGCGGTTGCTCCAGTACATCAGCGCGGCGCTTGGACCCTTGATGAAGAGGTCGCCGACCTCACCGTCCGGAACGGGATGACCCGCTTCGTCACGTAACTCCACTTCATATCCCGGAACCGGGCGCCCTGTGGTGCCGTACTCCACTTCACCCGAGCGATTCGACAGGAAGATATGCAACATCTCGGTCGAACCGATGCCGTCGAGAATGTCGCAACCGAAATGCGCCGTGAACCGCTCGCCGATTTCGCGCGGCAGCGCTTCGCCCGCCGACGCGCACACGCGCATGGCGACCTGCTCGCGCGGCGGCAGGTTGGGCGATATGAGCATGTTTGCGTACAGCGTCGGCACGCCGTAGAAGATGGTCGGCCGATGTTCGACGAGCCTCCGGAAGATCGCGTCGGGCGTGGGACGTTCGGCCATCAGCACGGCCGTCGCGCCAACCGAGAGCGGAAACGTCAACGCATTGCCGAGCCCATAGGCAAAAAACAGCTTGGCCGCCGAGAACACGATGTCATACTCGCCGATGCCGAGTATCGGCTTCGCATACAGTTCTGCAGTCCAATACAGGTTTGCGTGCGTGTGCACGGTGCCTTTCGGCTTGCCTGTCGAACCTGACGAGTAGAGCCAGAATGCAATGTCATCGCCGCTACATGCATTTGGTTTCATCGAGGGCTCGGCGCCGTCGATCAACTGGCTCAACACGTAGGCCGGCGGCGGATCGAGCTGCACTGGCTGCGACACGATCAACGTGCAGCCTTCGTGCTCGGCATCGCCCATTGCTTTTTCGACATTTTGCAGCAATGCCCCCGACGCGATCACCGCGCGCGCGTGGCTGTGGGCGAGCATGTACAGATAGTCCGCCGCTGTCAGCAGCGTGTTCGCGACCACGGGCACGACACCGGCATACAGCGCGCCGAGAAACACGACGGGCAACTCGGCGGTGTCGAGCATCACGAGCAGAATGCGCTCTTCGGGATGCACGCCTAGCGAGCGCAGCGCTGACGCGAAGCGGCGTGCGCGGTCCTCGAGCTGCGCGTACGTCGTGTGGCCTGCGTCGTCGATATAGGCGGACTTGTCGGGCCGGGCGTGGTTCAGGCGGAACAGGTGCGTCGCGAAGTTGAACTGCGCGGGTGGCGCTTCGACTGTCGGCGCGGGCTCGCTTCGGCGCGAATCCAACTGGGCTTCCATGTGTCCTCCGGCGAGGTGAGGCGGCGTGCGTGAACGGACTGGTGGGGCGTGGCGGCGCATGCAAACGCATGCAGGGGGTCACGTAGCGGTCGCGTCCCGGGTGAATTCGATTGCACCTTGTGGCAGCAAATACAGCACCAGTGCCTGACCGTGCGCGACGGTCGGCCGGTGTGCGCTTCCCGGTTCATACACGCACCAACCGGCCGGGTGGCCGTCAAAGGTCGCGCCGTCCGTGAGCGGCACGATCAGGTCGATTTCGCCGTGCGGGTGCACATGATGTGGACCGGCAATGTCCTGCATGTCGACGACATCGACGGAAAAATCGTGCGTGTCGGGTGTGGGTTTGATGATGCGGCCGTAGCGGATGCCGCCGTGTTCGCGGTTGCAGAGCCAGCCTTCGACGACGCCTGTGCGGCAGGCGCTGGCGAGCTCGTCGTACGTATCGCTGCCGACGGGCCAGGTTGTATTCAGCCATTCGCCCAGCGACGCGTCGACCGGCCGGCCGGCCAGTTGCGCAGTCACGCGCGCGATCAGACGCTGGAAGTCTTGCGGGCACATATGTTGTCTCCTATGGCTAGCCGGTAGCCGCTGACGCGTCGGCGGCTATCGCGACGCCACGCCACGCCAACTGCCTGCGAGTGCGAGCGCTTCAGCGCCTGCCTCCAGCTTTCGGCAACTCGACCTCATTCACCGCGCCTGCCACGCACCTTGTTGCCGCCGACGCACACGCACCTTAGTTCATGTGCAAGAGCGTCAATTTCACCTATGCCATTCGGACGAGGGCTGACGGCGTTGTTATTAGCTTGATATGCGGCGAAAATTAACCGTTCACCTGAAGCATGTCAAGCACTATAGTACATATACCTAAGCGATGAGGTCTTGCGACATGAACCAAACTTACTCTGCCGCGGCCGCCGACGCGCCGTCTACACCGCGTGGTGCCGACGAAGCGGCCAAAGTCGAGCGCGAGGAACGCGATCCGTTCCTGACCGCGATGGGCGAGCGCGTGCGCCTGCTGCGGGCGCGTCGCGGCATGACGCGCAAGACCCTCGCGTCGGAAACAGGTCTGTCGGAGCGGCATCTTGCGAACCTGGAGTCCGGCGTTGGCAACGCGTCGGTGCTGGTGCTCCGTCAGATCGCGGCGACGTTGAGCTGCCCGCTGGCGGAAGTGATCGGCGACGAAACCACGTCGTCAGCGGAATGGCTGCTGATCCGCGAACTTTTGCAGGGCCGCGATCAGGCGGCGTTGCAGCGGGCGCGCGTCGCGCTGTCGGAGATGTTCGCGCAGGCGCCGCGCGACCCGCATCGCAAGGACCGCATCGCGCTGATCGGGCTGCGCGGCGCGGGCAAGTCCACGCTCGGCCGGATGCTCGCCCAGGAGCGCAAGGTTCCGTTCATCGAGATCACGCGCGTCATCGAGCAGATGGCGGGCTGTCCGCCCGCCGAGATCCATTCGCTGTACGGCGCGAGCGCGTATCGACGCTACGAGCAGCGCGCGCTGGAGGCCGTGATCGGCGAGCACGAACGCGCCGTGATCGCTTCGCCTGGCGGGCTGGTGTCCGAGCCCGCCACCTTCAACGCGCTGCTCGCGCATTGCTTTACGGTGTGGCTCCAGGCCACTCCCGAAGAGCATATGCGCCGCGTGGTCGCGCAGGGCGATTTGCGGCCCATGTCCGGCAACAAGGAGGCGATGGAGGATCTCAAGCGCATCCTCGCGGGCCGCAGCGAACTGTACGGCCGCGCCGACATGACCTTCGATACCAGCGAGCGCACGCTCGCCGATGCCTATTTGCAACTGCGCGACCGTCTGGCGGCTCGGCTCGCCGCCGAACTCGGGGACGAAGCGTAATGCATGCGAGACCGCTGCGGTTCCGGTCGTTGCGCCAGGGATAACCCCTAAACATGAAATAAAGTGCTTTACATGGCCACGCTGATGCACTATTGTTCTCTAAAACAATCTGCATCGATTCAGGAGACGCCCCATGTCCGCAGCCATGTCCCCGGCAGACCATGCCGCCGCGCGAGTCGACTACCGTACCGAACCGTCGCAGTACAAGCATTGGAAACTCTCGTTCAACGGCCCGGTCGCCACGCTCGGCATCGACATCGCGGAAGAGGGCGGCATCCGAGACGGCTATAAGCTGAAGCTGAATTCATACGATCTCGGCGTCGACATCGAATTGCACGATGCTGTACAGCGCATCCGTTTCGAGCATCCGGAAGTGCGCACGGTCGTCATCACGAGCCTGAAGGACCGCGTGTTCTGCTCGGGCGCGAACATCTTCATGCTCGGTCTGTCGTCCCATGCGTGGAAGGTCAACTTCTGCAAGTTCACCAACGAAACGCGCAACGGTCTTGAAGACTCGTCGCGGCACTCGGGCCTGAAGTTTCTTGCAGCCGTCAACGGTGCATGTGCAGGCGGCGGATATGAACTGGCACTCGCGTGCGATGAAATCTACCTGGTCGACGACCGCTCGTCGTCGGTCGCGTTGCCGGAAGTGCCGCTGCTCGGCGTGCTGCCGGGCACGGGCGGATTGACCCGCGTCACCGACAAGCGCAAGGTGCGGCACGATCGCGCGGACATTTTTTGCACCGTGGTCGAAGGCATTCGCGGTGCGCGTGCGAAGGAGTGGCGTCTCGTCGACGAGGTCGTGAAGCCGAATCAGTTCGATCAGGCGATCGCTGCGCGCGCGCTGGAACTGGCGCAGCAAAGCGATCGCCCGGCCGATGCGAAGGGCGTGATGTTGACGCGTGTCGAGCGCACCGACCGCGAAGACGGCCTCACGTATGCGACGCTCGACGTGACGATCGACCGCGCGAGGCGCACCGCCACCTTTACCGCGAAAGCGCCTGCCACGGAGCAACCCGCCGATATCGACGGCATCGTCGCGAAGGGGGCGAACTGGTGGCCGCTGCAGTTCGCGCGCGAGCTGGACGACGCGATCCTGTCGATGCGCACCAACGAACTCGAGATCGGCACGTGGATTCTCCGCACGGAAGGCGACGCGCGCGCCGTGCTCGCCGTCGACGCTGTACTGCTGCAGCATACGGATCACTGGTTCGTGCGCGAAACGATCGGCTTGATGCGCCGCACGCTGGCGCGCATCGACGTGTCGTCGCGTTCTCTGTTCGCGCTGGTCGAGCCGGGTTCGTGTTTCGCGGGCACCTTCGCCGAGTTCGCTTTCGCCGCCGATCGCACGTACATGGCGGCGCTGCCCGCCAACGAAGACGAAGAGCCCGCCATCACGCTGTCGGAAGTCAACTTCGGTCTGTATCCCATGGTCACGCATCAGTCGCGGCTCGCGCGGCGCTTCTATGAAGAGACCGGACCGCTTGACGCCGTGCGCGCGAAGATCGGCCAGCCAGTGAAGGCGGTGGAGGCGGAACGTCTGGGTCTCGTGACGGCATCGCCGGACGACATCGACTGGGCCGACGAAATCCGCATTGCCCTCGAAGAACGCGCGGCCATGTCACCCGACGCGCTGACTGGCATGGAAGCGAATCTGCGCTTCAACGGCCGCGAGACGATGGAGACGCGCATTTTCGGGCGTCTGACGGCATGGCAGAACTGGATATTCAACCGGCCGAACGCGGTGGGCGAGAAAGGCGCGCTCAAGGTGTACGGCAAGGGCAGCAAGGCGCAATTCGACGTGTCGCGCGTCTGAGCGAACGCGACCCGACGACATCACATCACGTCCGTACGCGGCCTCTCGCAATCGCACACGCACGCACGCGCACAAGGAACCGACATGTCCACGATCAACTCTACGATCAACTCTACGATCAACTACAGCGACAAGATCCCCAACAACGTGAACCTTGCCGACGACCGCGCGCTGCAGCGCGCGCTCGAGCAATGGCAGCCGAACTTCCTGTCGTGGTGGGGCGACATGGGCCCTGACGGCTCGCACAACTTCGACGTGTATCTGCGCACGGCGACGAGCGTCGATCCCGGCGGCTGGGCGCATTTCGATTACGTGAAGATGCCGGACTATCGCTGGGGCATTTTTCTCGCGCCCGGCGACCAGGAGCGCAAGATCCATTTCGGCGAGCACAAGGGCGAAGCCGCGTGGCAGGACGTGCCCGGCGAACATCGCGCGAACCTGCGCCGCATCATCGTCACGCAGGGCGATACCGAGCCGGCTTCCGTCGAGCAGCAGCGTCATCTCGGGCTGACGGCGCCGTCGATGTACGACTTGCGCAACCTGTTCCAGGTGAACGTCGAGGAAGGGCGGCATCTGTGGGCGATGGTGTATCTGCTGCACCGCTACTTCGGCCGTGACGGACGCGAGGAAGCGGAGGCGCTGCTCGGCCGCCGTTCGGGCGACGACGACAACCCGCGCATTCTCGGCGCATTCAACGAGAAAACGCCCGACTGGCTCGCGTTCTACATGTTCACGTATTTCACCGACCGCGACGGCAAATTCCAGTTGAGCGCGCTCGCGGAATCCGGCTTCGATCCTCTCGCGCGCACCACGAAGTTCATGTTGACGGAGGAAGCGCATCACATGTTCGTCGGCGAGTCGGGTGTGTCGCGCGTCGTGCAGCGCACCGCGCAGGTGATGAACGAACTGAAGACGGACGACGCGAGCAGGATTCGCGCGGCGGGCGTGATCGATTTGCCGACCATCCAGCGCTACCTGAATTTCCACTACTCGGTGACCATCGATCTGTTCGGCGCGGATCAGTCGTCGAATGCGGCGACGTTCTATAGTTCGGGCCTGAAGGGCCGCTTCGAAGAAACGAAGCGCGACGACGATCATCAACTGATCGGCCAGAACTACAGGCTGCTCGATGTCGCGGACGGCAAGCTCGTCGAGCGCGAAGTGCCCATGCTCAACGCAATGAACGAAGTGCTGCGCGACGACTACATCAAGGATTCGGTGGCGGGTGTCGGGCGCTGGAACAAGGTGCTGGAAAAAGCCGGCATCGATTTCCGGCTGACGGTGCCGCACAAGGCGTTCAACCGGCAGATCGGCACGTTTGCCGGTACGCGCGTGTCGCCCGATGGCCGCGTGATTGCAGAGTCGGAATGGGCCGCCAACGAAGCGAAATGGCTGCCGACGGCCGAAGACCGCGCGTTCGTCGCATCGCTGATGGGGCGCGTTGCCGAGCCTGGCAAGTTTGCTAACTGGATCGCACCGCCCGCGATGGGCATCAACCGTCAACCTGTCGATTTCGAATACGTGCGCTTCAACTGACCGCGGCACGGCGCCGGCAAGTTGCGAAAGCGGGAGAGAGAATCATCATGAACGCGCCTGTATCGATCGACATCCTGAAGCAACATCTGATCGATCCGGAGATCTGCATTCGCTGCAACACGTGCGAAGAGACCTGTCCCATCGATGCGATTACGCACGACGGCACGAACTATGTCGTTATGCCCGACGTGTGCAACGGTTGCATGGCCTGCGTGCCGCCGTGTCCGACGGGCGCAATCGACAACTGGCGCTCGGTGTTGAAGGCCGACGCGTACAGCATCGACGAGCAGTACACATGGGACGTGCTGCCCGAGCAGGGTACGATGGCGCTGCCGGCAGTTGCTGAAGCGCCCGCCAGTGATGCGTCCGCGCTCGTCGAGAGCACTTCTGAAGCTGAACGCATCGAAGTCGATACGGTGCGCGGCGCAGTAGTGCCGCCGTGGTCTGCGGCGCGTCCGTATGTGAATCTTTACACGCACAGGAATCCGACTACGGCGACGGTCGTCGGCAACTATCGGCTCACGGACGAAGCGACCGAAAGCGATATTCATCACATCGTGATCGATTTCGGCACGATGCCGTTCCCCGTGCTGGAAGGCCAATCGATCGGCATCCTGCCGCCGGGCAGCGCCGCCGATGGACGCGTGCATCACGCACGCCAGTATTCGATTGCGAGTCCGCGCGACGGCGAGCGGCCCGGCTACAACAACGTATCGCTGACCGTGAAGCGCGTGAAGCAGGACTATCACGGCAACGCGACGAGGGGCGTGTGCTCGAACTACCTGTGCGATTTGAAGAAGGGCGACGTGGTGAACGTGATCGGACCGTTCGGCAGCACGTTCCTGATGCCGAATCATCCGAACTCGCATTTGCTGATGATCTGCACGGGCACAGGCTCCGCGCCGATGCGCGCGATGACCGAGTACCGGCGCAGGCGCAGGCTGAAGGGCGCCACGGGCAAGCTGATGCTGTTCTTCGGTGCGCGCACGAAGGAAGAACTGCCTTACTTCGGTCCGCTGACGAATCTGCCGAAGGATTTCATCGATACCAATCTCGCATTTTCGCGCACGCCCGGCGAGCCGAAGCGCTACGTGCAGGACGCGATGCGCGAGCGTGCCGTCGATGTCGCGCAACTGCTTCGCGACGACAACACGTTTATCTACGTGTGCGGACTCAAGGGCATGGAGGACGGCGTGCTGCAGTCGCTGAAGGACATCGCCGAACAGCACGGCCTGGAGTGGGATGCGCTATGGCAACGGCTCAAGCGCGAAGGGCGCCTGCACCTCGAAACCTACTGAAACACGCGCGGGAGCACGCGTGCGGCGTCAGGCCGGAGACTTCGCGCCGCACGCGCGAATCACGAGTTGCACGACCTGCTCGGTCGCCGCATCGAAGGCCTTTTGCGACAATGCCCGCTTGCCGCCCAGCGCGCGTATCTGTGCGTCGAAATCCGCGTAGTGCTGCGTCGTTGCCCAGATCATGTACATCAAGGTAGGCGCATCGACATGCGCGAGCAGTCCGCGCGCGATCCAGTCGTCGATGACGGTCACACGCGTATCGAGCCATGGCTTCACGCGTTGTTCGAGAATGTCGTGCATGTGCTCCGCGCCGTGGATGATCTCGTTTGCCCACACCTTCGAGCCAAGCGGCCGCCGCCGCGACAGTTCCATTTTCGCGCGCACGTAGCCGCCGATGGCTTCGACGGGATCATCGCTGGCTTCGAACGTATTGGCCGCGCGATGCCAGTCTTCAAACAGGTCTTCGAGCACGCGCCGGTACAGCGCGAGCTTGGTTGGAAAGTAGTAATGGACGTTGGCTTTCGGTAAGCCCGCGCGCTCCGCGATCATTGCCGTGCTCGCACCTTCGAAGCCGCGCTCCGCAAAAACGGCTTCGGCGCAGGCCAGAAGATGCGCTTCGTTGCTCTCGCGGATGTGAGCTTTGCGCCGCCGCAAAGGCGCGGCCGTTTCGTCGTTATCGTTCGCACTCACTTCCGCTGCTTCCACTGGCTTGTCGTGTCTCATCGTTGGCCTCGCGCGGCGTCGTTGCCGCGTCGCGCTTCATTCTAGCCGCTCGCATCGCAATCCACATCCACGCTTGTGCTGACCTGCAAGCGTCGGCCCATACGCATGGTGCGCTGCAATGGCACGTTTCTCGCTCTGCATCGTCGCGCACGCTATTCGTTCGAAAGACGTTGATTTGATGATTTTAATCGGCTACAACCTGTCCAACCGGACAGGATTCGCGATGCATCAGACGCTTGGGGTTTACCGCGATATGGCGGCGCGCGAGTGGGCAAGACGTGCGTGCACGATATGCGTGCGCCCATGCCCCAAAGCGAATCCGGCATGTCCGCCGATGCACCCGTTTCACGTCGTCGCGAGAGGGCGCAACGCCGCTCGTGCCTGAACTGCAAACCGCGTTGATCCAGAGGAGCAAGACGAATGAATGCGGTATCCGAAGCGTTGAAGCAAGGACTCGACACGTCGATCACCGTCAACGGAAAGCGGCTGTGGGACAGCCTGATGACGATGGCGAAAATCGGCGCGACGCAAAAGGGCGGCGTCTGCCGCCTCGCGCTCACCGATCTCGACAAAGAGGGGCGCGACCTCATCGTCAGCTGGGCGAAAGAGGCGGGCTGCACAGTGAGCGTCGATCAGATGGGCAACGTGTTCATGCGGCGCGCGGGCACGAATCCCGATGCGCTGCCCGTGATGACGGGCTCGCACGCGGACTCGCAACCGACGGGCGGGCGCTTCGACGGCATCTATGGCGTGCTCGGCGGCCTCGAAGTGATCCGCAGCCTGAACGATCGCAACATCGAAACCGAGCATCCCATCGAAGTCGTGATCTGGACCAATGAGGAAGGCTCGCGCTTTGCGCCGGCGATGGTCGCATCGGGCGTATTCGCGGGCGTCTTCACGCTCGACTATGGCCTTTCTCGCAAGGACGTCGACGGCAAGACGATCGGCGAGGAACTGAAGCGCGTCGGCTACGCGGGCGAAGTGCCTTGCGGTGGACGCCCGTTGCACGCTGCGTTCGAATTGCACATCGAGCAGGGGCCGATACTCGAAGCAGAGCAGAAGACGATCGGTGTGGTCACCGATGCGCAAGGTCAGCGCTGGTACGAGATCACGCTGACGGGCCAGGAGGCGCATGCGGGCCCGACGCCGATGCCGCGCCGCAAGGACGCATTGCTGGGCGCGGCCCGCGTCGTCGATCTCGTCAACCGCATCGGCCTCGATCACGCGCCGCTCGCGTGCGCGACGGTGGGCATGATGCAGGTGCATCCGAACTCGCGCAACGTGATTCCGGGCCGCGTGTTCTTCACTGTCGATTTCCGCCATCCCGAGGACGCCGTGCTCGCGAAGATGGACGCCGAATTGCGCGAAGGCGTTGCGAAGATCGCGGACGGCATCGGCCTCGAAACGCAGCTCGAACAGATCTTCTACTACGAGCCCGTGAAATTCGACGCGGCGTGCGTGAAGTCCGTGCGTGCCGCCGCCGAGCGTTTCGGCTATGCGCATCGCGACATGGTGTCGGGCGCGGGTCACGACGCGTGCTATCTGTCGCAGGTCGCGCCGACGTCGATGGTATTCGTGCCGTGCGTTGACGGCATCAGTCACAACGAAATCGAAGACGCGACGCCCGAATGGATCGAGGCGGGCGCGAACGTGTTGCTGCACGCGATGCTGGAGCGCGCGTGCGAGCCTGCTTCATGACGGGCAGGTCGACGCTTTAACGCCTCACTGCTTTACCGATACAACACGCCGTCCCGGCTTCGTGCAAACGAAGCCGGCAGGCACGGCTACGTCCTCACCTTGACGAAGGAACGCGTATGGCCATCAAGCAAACGGGCGACATCGCCACGCATCGCCTGTCGTCCGAACAGCTTTCGTGCGAGTTCGCCGACATTGCGCCGCTGCTCGATCCCACGGCGGCCGCGGCGGCGGCGAGCCGCTGCCACTACTGCTACGACGCGCCGTGTGTGCAGGCGTGTCCGACGCAGATCGACATTCCCAGCTTCATCCGCAAGATCGGCAACGGCAATCTGAAGGGCGCCGCCACTGACATTCTGTCCGCGAATCCCTTGGGCGGCATGTGCTCGCGCGTGTGCCCGACGGAGATTCTTTGCGAAGGCGCCTGCGTGCGCAATCATCAGGATACGAAGCCCGTCGCGATAGGCGCACTGCAACGTCATGCCACCGACTGGGCGATGGCGCGCAACGCCGTGCAGTTCACCCGCGCGGCCGATAGCGGGCGGCATGTGGCCGTCGTCGGTGCAGGTCCGGCGGGGCTCGCGTGCGCGCATCGCCTTGCCGTGGCGGGCCATCGCGTGACGATCTACGACGCGCGGGCCAAAGGCGGCGGTCTCAACGAATACGGCATCGCCGCCTACAAGACGGTCGACGACTTCGCGCAGCGCGAGGTGCAATGGCTGCTGTCGGTGGGCGGCATCGAATTGAAAACAGGTGTCGCGCTCGGCCGTGACATGACGCTCGATGCGCTGCGCGAGCAGCACGACGCAGTGTTCCTTGCGATCGGTCTCGCAGGCGTGCGCGCGCTCAATCTCGAAGGAGAAGAATTGAGCGGCGTGATGGATGCTGTCGATTTCATCGAGCAGGTGCGGCAGGCGCACGACCTCGCGACGGTGCCTGTGGGACGCCGCGTGGTCGTGATCGGTGGCGGCAACACGGCCATTGATGCCGCCGTGCAAAGCCGCAAGCTCGGCGCGTCGAGTGTGACGATGGTGTATCGGCGCGGCGTCGAATCGATGAGCGCGACGTGGGCCGAGAGGGATTTCGCGCTGACGCAGGGCGTGACGCTCGTCACGCATGCGAAGCCCGTGCGCCTGGTTGGCCGCGACGGCGCGGTGACGGGCGTCGAGTTCGAACGCATCACGAACGACGGCAGCGCGGAGCGCCTCGCGCTCGATGCCGACATGGTGCTCAAGGCGATCGGGCAAACGCTCGTGCCCATCGGCCTCGCGCATGAACTGCTCACGCTCGATCAAAACCGCATTGGTGTCGACGCGGACATGCGCACGTCGCTCGACAAGGTGTGGGCCGGCGGCGATTGCGCGGCATCGGGCGGCGTCGATCTGACCGTGCAGGCCGTGCAGGACGGCAAGCTCGCAGCGGCATCGATCGATGCGGCATTTGCGCTCGCTGCGGTCAAAGCCGCGTGAAAGCGCAGTTTTCATGGAACGAACCGAATCCCCACGGAGCCGAACATGGCCGATCTACGCTGCACGATTGCCGGCATTACGTCGCCGAATCCTTTCTGGCTCGCGTCCGCGCCGCCCACCGACAAAGCCTACAACGTGAACCGCGCATTCGAGGCGGGCTGGGGCGGTGTCGTATGGAAGACGCTCGGGCTCGATCCGCATGTGGTCAATGTCAGCTCGCGTTACGGCGCGGTGCAATGGAATGGCCAGCGCATCGCGGGACTGAACAATATCGAGCTGATTACCGACCGGCCGCTCGACGTCAATCTGAAGGAAATCAGAGAGGTCAAGCGCGACTGGCCCGACCGTGCGTTGATCGTCTCGCTGATGGTGCCGTGCAACGAGCGCGACTGGAAATGGATCTTGCCGCTCGTCGAGGACACGGGCGCCGATGCGGTCGAACTGAACTTCGGCTGTCCGCATGGGATGAGCGAGCGCGGCATGGGCTCGGCTGTCGGCCAGGTGCCCGAATATGTCGAGATGGTCACGCGCTGGGTGAAGGAAGGCACGAAGCTGCCGTGCCTCGTCAAGCTCACGCCGAACATCAGCGATATCCGCATGGGCTCGCGCGCGGCCTACAAGGGCGGCGCCGATGGCGTGTCGCTGATCAACACGATCAACTCGATCGTCGCCGTCGATCTCGACCAGATGGCGCCGATGCCGACCGTCGACGGCAAGGGCACGCACGGCGGCTATTGCGGTCCCGCTGTGAAGCCGATCGCGCTGAACATGGTCGCTGAAATTGCGCGTGACGCGGAAACGCCGAACCTGCCCATTTCCGGCATCGGCGGCATTTCGACGTGGCGCGATGCGGCCGAGTTCATGGTGCTCGGCGCGGGCAGCGTGCAGGTATGCACGGCCGCGATGCATTACGGCTTTCGCATCGTCTCCGATCTCGCCGACGGCCTGTCGAACTGGATGGACGAAAAAGGCTACGCGACGCTCGACGACATCCGCGGCCGCGCCGTGCCGAACGTCACCGACTGGAAGTACCTGAACCTCAAGTACGACATCAAGGCGCGCATCGATCAGGACAAGTGCATTCAGTGCGGCCTCTGTCACATTGCGTGCGAGGACACGTCGCATCAGGCGATCACGCGCGAGAAAGACGGCAAGCGTCATTTCGAAGTGGTCGATGCGGAATGCGTCGGGTGCAATCTTTGCATGCATGTGTGCCCCGTCGAGCAATGCATCACGATGGAGCGTGTCGACAGCGGCGAGTATGCGAACTGGACCACGCATCCGAACAACCCGGCGCGCGTGGCGGCAGACACCTCTGGGACCGTGGATGCGCAGCAAGCGGCGAAAGCAGCGTGACGGGACGACTGCAACGCGCCGGACGCGTTTGAGGCAGCACGACAATAAAGCGCATGGCAACCAATAGTCAACGAGCGGTCAAGTGGAGATCCATTGATGAAGCAGACAGCGCAATCCGCCGATGCGTTCAACGCATCCGGCGCGCACGGCAGCAGTCTCTATAACGACGACCTCGCGCCGACGGGCACGGCGCAGCGCACGTGGAAGTGGTATCACTTCGCGGCGTTGTGGGTCGGCATGGTGATGAACATCGCGTCGTACATGCTCGCGGCCGGCTTGACGGAAGAGGGCATGTCGCCGTGGCAGGCGGTCGCGACCGTGCTGCTCGGCAATCTGATCGTGCTGGTGCCGATGCTGTTGATCGGCCACGCGGGCGCGAAGCACGGCATTCCGTACGCGGTGCTGGTGCGCTCGTCGTTCGGCACGCAGGGCGCGAAGCTGCCTGCGATGCTGCGCGCCGTCGTCGCGTGCGGCTGGTACGGCATCCAGACGTGGCTTGGCGGCAGCGCGATCTATACGCTGCTCAACATCCTGACGGGCAACGCGCTGCATGGCGCGGCGCTGCCGTTTCTCGATATTTCGATTGGGCAGCTCGCGTGCTTTCTCGCGTTCTGGGCCTTGCAGATCTACTTCATCGTGCACGGCACGGATTCGATTCGCTGGCTCGAAAGCTGGTCGGCGCCCATCAAGGTTGTGATGTGCATCGCGCTCGTCTGGTGGGCGACGTCGAAGGCGGGCGGCGTCGGCTCGATGCTGTCGGCGCCTTCGCAGTTCGTGGCGGGCGGCAAAAAAGAGGGGCTGTTCTGGCTCACGTTCTGGCCGGGCCTCACGGCGATGGTCGGCTTCTGGGCGACGCTCGCGCTGAACATCCCCGACTTCACGCGCTTTGCGAAGACTCAGCGCGATCAGATCGTCGGCCAGTCGATCGGTTTGCCCGTGCCGATGGCGTTGCTGTCGGTGATCTCGGTCGTGGTCACGTCGGCGACGGTCGTGATCTACGGCAAGGCGATCTGGGACCCGATCGATCTGACGAGCCGCATGACGGGCATCGGTGTCGGCGTGGCGCTCATCATCCTCACGCTCGATACGATGTGCTGCAATCTCGCGGCGAATCTCGTCGGCCCCGCGTATGACTTTTCGAGCCTGTGGCCGAAGGCGATTTCGTATCGAACGGGCGGCCTGATCACGGCGACGATCGCCATCGTGATGATGCCTTGGAAGATTCTCGCGACCACGCAAGGCTACATCTTCACGTGGCTCGTCGGCTATTCGGCGCTGCTCGGGCCTGTCGCGGGCATCCTGATGGTCGACTACTTCTTCATTCGCGGCACGCGCCTCGATCAGCGCGAACTGTTCGACGAGAACGGCGAATACAGCTACACAGGCGGCTGGAATATCGCGGCTGTCGTCGCGCTCGTGATCGGTGTGCTGCCGAATCTGCCCGGCTTTCTGCACACCGCGTTTCCCGCTGCGTTCCCGAACGTGCCCGCATTCTTCAACACGCTTTACACGTATGCGTGGTTCGTGGGACTGGCGCTGGCGTCGATCGTGTACGGCACATGGATGAAGTCGCGCCGCAGTCCGGGCGCCAGCATGGCAAGCGCGTGATCCCCTGATTGCGTGATTCAACGGAGGAGGCAACCGATGACAACCCTGATTCGCGGCGGCACGGTGATCGGTGCGGACCGCAGCTACAAGGCCGATGTGCTGATCGCGGACCCGCAGGACGGCGGCACGATCCTGCAGGTCGAGCGCACGATCGATCCGCCCGCGGGCGCGACGATCGTCGATGCGCACGACCAGTATGTGATGCCAGGCGGGATCGATCCGCACACGCACATGGAATTGCCGTTCATGGGCACGACGGCCAGCGACGACTTCTACACGGGCACGGCCGCGGGCCTGTCCGGCGGCACGACGAGCATCATCGACTTCGTCATTCCGAGCCCGAAGCAGCCGTTGATGGACGCGTTCAGGCAGTGGCGCGGCTGGGCCGAGAAAGCCTCGGCGGATTACGGCTTTCACGTGGCCGTGACGTCGTGGGACGATTCCGTCTATCGCGACATGGGCACGCTCGTGCATGAGCATGGCGTGTCGAGCTTCAAGCACTTCATGGCCTACAAGAACGCGATCATGGCCGACGACGAAGTGCTCGTGAACAGCTTCTCGCGCTCGCTCGAACTCGGCGCGCTGCCGACCGTTCATGCGGAAAACGGCGAACTGGTGTTCCAGTTGCAAAAGCAGCTTTTGGCCAAGGGTTTCAAGGGACCGGAAGCGCATCCGTTGTCGCGCCCGCCCGAAGTGGAAGGCGAGGCCGCGAATCGCGCGATCCGCATTGCACAGGTGCTCGGCGTGCCCGTGTACATCGTGCATGTGTCGTCAAGAGAAGCCGTCGAAGCGATTTCGCGCGCGCGCAACGAAGGGCAGCGTGTGTTCGGCGAGGTGTTGCCGGGGCATCTGGTGATCGACGAAGCGGTCTATCGTGATCCCGACTGGACGCGCGCCGCCGCGCACGTGATGAGCCCGCCGTTTCGCACGAGCGAGCATCGCGAGGCGTTGTGGCGCGGCCTGCAGTCGGGCCAGCTTCACACGACGGCCACCGATCACTGCGTGTTCTGCGCATCGCAGAAAGCGATGGGCCGTGAAGACTTCACGAAGATTCCGAACGGCTGCGGCGGCGTCGAAGACCGGATGTCGGTGCTATGGCACGAGGGCGTGAACAAAGGGCGCATCACGCCGAACGAGTTCGTGCGCATCACGTCGGCGAACGCGGCGCAGATCTTCAATCTGTATCCGCGCAAGGGCGCCGTGCAGGTCGGCGCGGATGCGGACCTGGTGGTTTGGGACCCGTCCGCGACGAAGACGATCTCGGTGAAGACGCATCACCAGAAAGTCGACTTCAACGTGTTCGAAGGGATGACGGTGCAGGGCGTCGCGATGCACACGTTCACGCGCGGCGCGCATGCGTGGGCCGACGGCGATCTGCGCGCGCAGCGCGGCGCCGGACAGTATCTGAAGCGCCCGCCCAACGCCCCGTACTACGATGCCGTGCGTGTCGCAAACAAACTGAAGGAGCCGCATCCCGTCGAGCGCTGAAGATCGCGCCGCCCGGCTTGCCGCTGTCGTCGTATGGCTCGGCCGCTCCCGCATTGCGCGGCGGGAGCGGCCGTTTTCGTTTTCGGTTATCCTTGCGCGCTTTGCCGCAGCGGGCCGGCGCCCGCCATGACGGCCGGCGGCGAGTGCAGACGGCGAAAAACGGCGCAGGCCGCACCAAGGCCCCATGCGCTGCAGGGGATTGGGCCGTCCCCGTATACTTGCGCATTGCCAACCCCATTTTTTCGGTCTAGCTTATTCCGCCTCGGCATATTGATAAGCCCTGAAATGCGTTGTGGAAATAAGGACCGTTTGCTACAGTCCGCCCACGCTGCCGGACGGGTGTTCCGGCAGTCGCACGCATAACCGGATAAAACGAACCTCGGAGCACAACCCTATGAAGTCGATTCGATCCCTTCTGCTGATCGGCCTGCTGCAAGTCGCGACGGCGACGGCCGCATTCGCCGCCGACGACCTCGCGAAAATCAAGTCCGCCGGCGAGTTCAAGATCGGCACGGAAGGCACGTACGCGCCGTTCACGTTCCATGATGCATCGAACCAGCTGACGGGCTTCGACGTCGAAATCGGCCGCGAGATCGCCAAGCGCCTCGGCGTGAAGCCGGTGTTCGTCGAAGGCAAGTGGGACGGGCTGATCGCGGGTCTCGACGCGAACCGCTACGACGCCGTGATCAACGAAGTGGCCGTTACCGACGCGCGCAAGCAGAAGTACGACTTCTCGGAGCCGTACATCGTGTCGCACGCCGCGCTGATCGTGCGTTCGGACAACAACACGATCAAGAGCTTCGACGACCTGAAGGGCAAGAAGTCTGCCAACACGCTGACCAGCAACTTCGGCAAGATCGCCGCCGCTCATGGCGCGGAAGTGGTGCCCGTGCAGGGCTTCAACGAATCGATCGATCTGCTGACGTCGGGCCGGGTCGATGCGACGGTCAACGACTCGCTGTCGTTCCTCGACTTCAAGAAGCACAAGCCGGACGCGAAGGTGAAGATCGCCGCCGTCGATACGGCGTCGGATAGCTCGGACCATTCGGCTGTGCTGATCCGCAAGGGCAATCCCGATCTGCAGGCTGCCATCAACAAGGCACTCGCCGACATGAAGGCCGACGGCACCTACGCGAAGATCTCCGAAAAGTACTTCGGCAAAGACGTTTCCAAGTAAGCACGAAAGGCGAGTCTGAAACATGCCTGCATGGTTGCACCTGATGGGTGAATCGCTGTGGCCGCTGCTGTACGCGGGCCTGGTGTTCACCGTGCCGTTGACGCTCGTGTCGTTTGCCATCGGCCTTGCGCTCGCGTTCATCGTCGCGCTCGCCCGCCTGTTCGGGCCGGGCTGGTCGGTTGCGATCGTGCGCTTCTACGTGTGGCTGTTTCGCGGCTCGCCGCTGCTCGTGCAGCTATTCGTGATCTTCTACGGCTTGCCGAATGTCGGCATCGTGCTCGATCCGTTGACGGCTGCGATCATCGGCTTTTCGCTGAACGTCGGCGCGTACAACTCGGAAGTGATTCGCGGTGTGATCGAGTCGATTCCGAAGGGACAATGGGAAGCCGCGTACTCGATGGGCATGACGCGCGCGCAGGCGCTGCGCCGCGCGATCCTGCCGCAGGCGGCGCGCGTCGCGTTGCCGCCGCTGTCGAACTCGTTCATCGCGCTCGTGAAGGACACGTCGCTCGCCGCCGTGCTGACCGTGCCGGAGATTTTCCAGGCCGCGCAGCGCATCGCGTCGGTGACGTACGAGCCGCTGATCCTCTACACGGAAGCCGCGCTGATCTACCTTGTGTTCAGCTCGGTGCTGTCGTCCGCCCAGGTGCGCCTCGAACGCCGCTTTGGCCGTCATGCGCTTTTCACATCGGGTAACTGAACGATGATCCGCCTCGAAAAAATCGAAAAGTATTTCGGCGATCATCGCGTGCTGAACAGCGTCGATCTGAAGCTCGAACAAGGCAACGTGACGGCGCTGATCGGTCCGTCGGGCAGTGGCAAGAGCACGTTGTTGCGTTGCGTGAACCTGCTCGAAATTCCCGAAGCGGGCTCGCTCGAACTCGGCGATCAGCGCATCCAGTTCAGCCGCACCGAAAAGCCGTCGAAGGAATCGGTGCTGGCGATCCGCCGCCGCACGGGCATGGTGTTCCAGAACTTTCAGCTGTTCCCGCACCGGACCGTGATCGAGAACGTGATGGAAGGGCTCATCACCGTGCAGAAGTGGGACCGCGAACGCGCGCGCGTGCGCGCGCTTGAACTGCTGGAAAAGGTCGGCATCGCGCACAAGGCCGATGCGTGGCCCGTCACGCTGTCGGGCGGCCAGCAGCAGCGCGTGGCGATCGCGCGGGCGCTCGCGCCTTCGCCCGAAGTGCTGTTGTGCGACGAGCCCACGTCCGCGCTCGATCCGGGCCTTGCTGCCGAAGTGGTCGAAGTGCTGCGCCAACTGGCGAAGGAAGGCATGACGATGCTGATGGCGACGCACGATCTGCGCCTTGCCGCATCGATCGCGCGCGATGTGGTCTTTCTCAGCAACGGTTCGATCGTCGAGCAGGGTCCGTCGCGCGACATCTTCATGCGGCCGAAGCAGGCCGAAACCGCCGAGTTCGTGTCGACGCTCACGCAGGCGCTGCCGGAAAGCTGGTCGGATTAAGCTTCGTCGAGTGCAGAAGCATGACTGAAAGGGCGCCTGCGGGCGCCCTTGCTGCTCGCGCAAGGCCTGCCGGCGATGCCCGCGAGGGGCAGCCAGGCTACAATGGCCGTCGCCCTGAACCACGGAAAACCGATGAAGACCCGCCTTCCTGTTATCGCATGCTGCATGGTTGCCGCCTTGTCCGCGGGATGCGCGGCCGTGTACAAGAACACGAGCGCGTGCGAGCAGATGATGCGTCAGTCGGCCAGCGAGGTCACGGCCGCTGACACGCTGAGCATCAGCCACGCGGGCGCGGGCATCAACGGCAGCCGTGTCGTCGTCGAAGGCACGCTCGCGCATCCGCAGACGGCGTCGGAAGCCGCCGCTGCCAAGCCGCCCAACACCAACATCATCGAAGCCGGGCTGCTCGCGCCCGTCGCGGCCGCGATCCAGAAGTCCAAGCCGCCGAAGACCGTCGCGCCCGCCGCTGTCGAATGCACGTTCGACGCGAACGGCCTGAGCGCGTTCCGCTGGCTCTCGCCGCCGCGCCTCGCCAAACCCGCGACGGCGTCGGGCGAAGAAGAACACTCCGACAACTGATTCCATCGCTGCGCCCTCTGCGCTTCCTTCTTCGGCACGCATGCTGCGACGCACGCGCCGTCCCGAAAGCGCCGTGCTAGCATTTCTGCGTGCAACGCACACGTCAGGAGGGCAGCATGGACGGCTTCGTCAGACATCAGATTGAAGGCGCATCCGTCGATATCGACGTGGTCCCCGCCACGCCGCGCGGCTACAGCGCGCGCTTTCGCATCTTTCGCGACGCCGCTGACGATCCCGAATGGCATCACGTCCACGTGTCGGGCTGCGTATTCGACACGCGCGAAGAGGCCGAAGAAGCCGCACGTTCGATGGCATACGAAAGCGTGCTCGGGCGCGGCGGCGCATAGCGCGCGACCGAGCGCGTTTTCGGCAGTGCGTTTCTCTTTTATTCCTTCCTTGCCGCTTTCCTGAAGCTTTCGCATGACGGCGTTGGCCGTCGTGCGAATTCCTTTTCCTCGCCACCACGCCGCGCGCAGCCTGAGTTGGTGGGTGTGCGGTATCTGCTTGCGCTTCCACGAATGCCTGTTTTGGGAGTTTTCTTGTATTGACCGTTGAAATGTCTCCGTAGGATTTGCCTGTCGTGACCGACATCGAAGAAGTGGCGGTGCGTAGGAGGCATCCTCGTGGGACATAGGCTCTGTCGTATAGCGAATATCGGCTTTTCAATAGTTCGGTATCCGAATCAATAGGGCTTGAGACCCGACGATGCTGCGTTTTCGGAAGAAGCGTTGTTATCCGTATCAAGGGTGGGAATGAGCAATCGGTATAGCGTAGGGGATGTTCAACGGGCGTCGGCTGGCCGTTTCGATGCACGCGCAGCGTGGCGCAAAACGGTGCGCAAGGGGCGTCGTGGGCGCACCGGCATGGTCGTTGCCGTGAGTGTCGGGACATTGGCATGGGTGACGCCCGCGCGCGCGGCCGTCACCGACTACATCGCGGTCAGCAATACGGTGATGACGGGCGCGCCGACCATGGCCACGAACGATCTGAACACAATGGCCATCGGGCCGTCCGCAGAGGCATCGGGCATTGATGCGCTGGCTGTCGGCGCGGGTGCGGCCGCGGACCGCAGCGGCTCGACGGCTGTCGGCGCGCTGACGGACGCGCTCGCCATCAATTCGACCGCGATTGGTTATGGCGCGTCGACAGGCTTCACCGCGGACAGGGCGGTGTCGATCGGCTATATGTCGTCGGCGGACGGGTTGGATTCACTGGGACTCGGTTCATTCGCGATCGCGATGGGGCAGCGTAGCGTGGCCATCGGCGTGAATGCCTTCGCGGGTTCGGCACAGGACGGACTCGCGTTGGGATCGAACAGCCTCAACCTGGCGAGCGGCGCGGTGGCGTTGGGCGCGAACGCAAAGGCCGACCGGGCGAACACAGTGTCGGTCGGCAATTCGGCGTTGCAGCGGCAGATCGTCAACGTTGCGGCGGGCACGATGGACACCGACGCCGTCAACGTGAGCCAGTTGCGCAACGCGGTCTCGGCGGGCGTCGCCGATGCCGTGACGTACGATTCGTCCGCACACGACGTCGTCACGCTGGGTGGTGCGGGCGCCAGCGTTCCCGTACGACTTGCCAATGTGGCGAGTGGCTCAATTGACCCGGGCAGTCGTGAGGCAATCAATGGAAGCCAGCTGTATGGGTTCGGCGCGAGTGTGGCAGCAGCGTTGGGCGGGGACGCCGCCGTCGCGTCCAACGGCACGCTGATCGCGCCCACCTATCGCATCGGCGGGAGCGTGTTCCGCAATGTCGGCGACGCGCTTGGCAATCTCGACAGCCGCGTCGCCAGCAACACCACCGCAATCGACGATATCAACGTCGCGCTCAGCAACGTGGTGAACAACGGAATCGAATCGCGCTATTTCCACGCGAACTCGACACTCGCTGATTCGCTCGCGGTGGCGCCCGAATCCGTTGCGATTGGGGGTGGCGCGCAGGCCGCGTTTGCCGGTTCGGTTGCGATCGGCGCGAATGCCGTGACCGATCGCGCCAATTCGGTGTCGGTCGGCTCTGCTGGCAATGAGCGGCAGATCACGCATGTCGCCGCGGGCACAGCCGATACGGATGCCGTCAACGTTGCGCAGTTGAAGCAGGCAGGCCTCGTCGACGGCAACGGCCACGTGACGAGCGCGGTCGTCTACGACAACGCCGGCGGGCAGGTCGATTACGGCAGCGTGACCTTGGGACAGGGTGCCGCGGGCGGCACGGTGATTCACAATCTGGCCAACGGTGTCCTTTCCAGCGACGCGGTCAATCTCGGACAGTTGAACGAGGCGCTGAGCAGCGTCATGAATGTGCAGGCGCAAGGGTCGGGGACGCCGTTCCTGAGTGCAAACGGCGATGACGTCATGGAAGCGGCATCCGCAACGGGCACCCATGCAACTGCCCTCGGCGCTGCGGCAATCGCCAACGGCGATCAGGCAACGGCGCTCGGCAGCGGTGCGCAAGCAAACGGCGCGACGGCGACGGCGGTGGGCGCGCAGGCTACCGTCCACGCCGCCAACGCTTCAGCGTTCGGCGCCGGCAGCCAGGCATTGGCTGATGGTGCAGTCGCGCTTGGCGCAGGCTCGGTTGCGGATCGGGCGAACAGTGTTTCTGTCGGACAGGCAGGGAGTGAGCGGCAGATCGTCAACGTCGCGCCAGGCACGCGAGGCACCGATGCCGTCAACCTGAACCAACTGAATGCTGCCATCGACCAGACCTATCGGTCGCTGAACGACCTCGACAGAAGTACGCGCAAGGGCATCGCGTCAGCCTCGGCATTGCAGATCGTCACGCCCTATCTGCCGGGGCGAACCACGCTCAATGCAGGCGTTGCCGGCTATCGCGGGCAGGCCGCATTCGGGTTGGGCGTATCCCGCTGGAACGACAAGGGGACGGTCAACTTCAACGCGGGCGTGGCGTCCGCAGGTAGCAACAGCACCGTCGTGCGTGCGGGTATCGGCATCGTGATCGGCGACTGATCTCCGCATGGGAGGCTGGCGTGCGTGGCGTGTTCTTGTCACGCACGCCTCATCCTGCGATACCGCTGGAACGGAGCACGTCGGGTCAGATCAGACGTGCTCACGTCGGCTCAGAATGCGTAGAACGGTCCCGTTCCAGCGGAGGTCAGGCGCGATTCGATCGCCGTGTAGATGCGCCGTCCGTAGAAGAACGGCAGGCCCCAGTTGAACGCGCTCGATGGCCCGCCAAGGTTGTTGAACGCATTGTTGCGCGTGGCAAACAGTGTCTGCGCATTGGCGACAGAGAACGCGGGCGATACAGACGTGCCGTCTACGCCTGTCAACGTGGCCGTCATCGTCTGCAAGGATGCGGGGCACCACCAGACACCGCAACGTGCCATCGTCGTGCTTGGAAAGAAGAGCCCGTTCGAGCCGCTGTCGATAAAGCTTTGCGAGTAGGGCTGTCCGTTGAGCGAGGTTGTGACATAGCCGGTAATCGAGTTCGCTTTCAGCACGGTTGCGCCGCTGAGCGCATTGTTGGCCTGCGTGTCGATGCCGAAATAGATCGAGCCGTTGACGGTCGCCGCGCCGGCCGGACCGACCGTGGGCAGTTCGATCACGATGCCGTTGTTGTCGAGCGCAAACCGGCTGATCGGGTTTGTCACCTGCTGGTCGACCGGCTGCTTGCTGGACGTGCACGCGCCTGTCGAGTCGCATGCGTAGTACCAGCGAGGCAACGCAGAGGCGATACATCCGCCGCCGCAATCGACGGAGAACAGGCCGACACCCAGAATGCCATTCACGCGCAATCCGCTGGGCGTCATCATCGGCAAGCCGGACGCGGCGCAGTCGGACGGTACAGTGGGGACGGAAGGATCGCCGATCACCTGGATCGGAATGCCGCTCGCGAGTTGGCTTGCCATCCGGACGTCGGCGGTGCGCACGGCGCCCCACGTGAAGCCGGTGCCGAACACGCTGCATTCGCCGCTGACGCCTGTTGCGGTTCCTGCAGGCAAAGCCGCGGCGACCGCGGGCAGCGCAAGGCTCGCCGGCAGTTGCGACGCGAGTAGACGCAAGCCCTGAGAGCCGGTGTCGACCTGAACGTTGTCGATGGTCACGCAGTTAGCGGTGCCCGGCGCGCATACCGTCACGCTGGTCGTGAGCATGTTGCGGGTTTGCGTTGGCGTAGACGTGACAACGACGGGCTGGACGTTTGGAATCGTCGATTGCGGCACGCTGGCGGAGGACGGGTTGTCCGGCGCCGGTGCGGACGCTGCGAGCGTGCCGCTGGCGCTTGTACCCGACGAGGTTGTGGTCGTTTGGGACGAGTTGTTGGCGGTGCCCGTCGCGCCTGAGCCACCGCCGCCGCACCCTGCCAGCGCGACGACTGCGGCGAGCATGACCATGGCCATCTGCGCAAAGGCTGCCACGCGCGAAGATTGCGTATTCATCGCGGCCTCCGTTAGCGCAGATCGTTGGGTGAAACGCCGGGAGGAATCGCGGCGGGCAACCATGCGCGGCCAACGTAACTGCGCATTTGCCCGCCAGACTCCACGATCACGTCCGGCTGCTCGATTCGCGAAGCGTGTAACTGCCCCGACTCGTTGAATTGCTCGGTTGCTTTCGCGCGATATCGCTGTGCATACGGACCGAGCAATTGCGTGAGATCCGGCATCGTCGGACCTTGCCACGCGTAGGCGAACACGACGCCGTCGCGGCTCGCGTACTCGTTGATGGTAGTGCCGCCTGCGTCGACGCTCGAACGCACGCGGACGGTGCCATCTCCGAGCACGCGCAGCGCCGCGTTGTCTCTGGCCTGCATCGGTGGTGTCGTGCCGCCCAGCGCGGCGTGCGCGAGGTTCGAGGTCAACATGTTCGCGCCCAATGCAAACATGACTGACGCCGCGATCATGATCGCGGAATGGTTTTTGGTGAGTGTCATGACGCGGCCCCCAGGTTTTTGAGATCGTGATTTCAAGATATCACCGGGTTTTCGAGAGACCGGTCATGCCGGCTGCCTGGTCGCGCTCGTATCTCAAAAGGAGGGACGCGGTTCGGAGGTGATTTGTCTATAAAAATCAACCGTCTGGATCGGTAAAAAAGAACGCTTGTGTCGTGGCGAAAATCATGGCGAAACGTTAAATTTCGACTCGAAAGTCCGTCCGGAATGCCGGCGGCGCGACGCATTATGAGATGATGCGGGCGGCTTTCAGGCCACGTCGGGCGCGCATCGCAGTTCGTAATCCGAACGCGACGTATCGCGCTGCACCGACGCTCATGAGCCGGGGCGCCAGGCGCGACGTGATGACGGCGTTCCCCGCTTTTTGCACTTCGACTCGCTGGCCCGGTAAAATGATGGGTTAGTCCACGGAACTTGCCGTGGCGTAGCGGAAGGATTCCCTGAACATGACTGAACTTCGTCTCACCAAGCGGTTTGCAGCATTGCTGATGGCAGGCGGTCTGGTCGCCGGCTGCGGCACGTCGTCGCCGACCAAGATCGACTACAAGAGCGACTCGAAATCGAAGGAAGTGTCACTCGCAGTTCCGCCGAACATGACCGAGGAAACCGCGGACCAACGCTCGCTGCCGCCGCAAAGCGGCCAGACTTCGCTGTCCACGCTGCAGCAGGTGCAGAGCGAGGCGCCGTCCACCGCGTCCGTGGCGCCCGCCGTCACCGGCATGCATATCCAGCGCGACGGTTCGGAAAGCTGGCTGGTGCTCGACAACGAGACGCCCGAACAAGCCTGGCCGCAGATCCGCCGTTTCTGGCAAGAACAGGGCTTTCTGCTCGTCGTCGACCAGCGCGACAAAGGCGTGATGGAGACGGACTGGAACGAAACGCATCCGACCATCAACGACGGCCTGATTCGCAGCACGTTGTCGAAGGCGATGGGCAACTCGTACGTGACGGCGGAACGCAACAAGTACCGTACCCGTCTCGAGGCGGCGCCCAGCGGCGGCACCTATGTGTTCATCAGCCAGAAGGGCCTGCGCGAGGCACTGAGCGGCGTGAACAACGACACGAGCAAATGGGAGCCGAAGCCGAATGATCCCGCGCTCGAAACCGAATATCTGAAGCGGCTGATGGCGTCGCTGGCCAAGAACGATGCGAGCGCGCGCGCGGCTAACGCATCGGGCGGCACGGCGCTCACGCCGGCTGGCGCGCAAACCGCGCCCAATGCAGCGGCAGGCGGCGCGAAGTCGGCGGCGGCTGCAACCGCTGCACAGAACGTCGCGCTGGCCGGGCAGACACCCGTGCGCGACCCGTCGTCGACCGAGACATCGGCGCAGGCATCGTCTACCGAGGTCACGCTTGGCGAGCCGTATGACCGCGCATGGCTGCGCGTCGGCCTTGCGCTCGATCGCAGCAACTTCACCGTCGACGACCGGGACCGCACGCGCGGCCTGTACTTCGTTCGCTACGTCGATCCGAAGGACATGTCGTCAGCGGAGCAGGGCTTCTGGAGCCAGATTTTCCACGGTCGCAAGGAAAAGGTGGCCAAGCAGTATCGCGTGAACGTCCGCGCGGTCACGCCGAATCAGACGCGTGTCGCCGTTGTCGACGACAAGGGTGATGTCGATTCGTCGTCGCAAGCCAAGCAGATCATGTCGCTGATGGTCGATCAGTTGCAGTAAGCGTCGACGCCGCGCTGTGGGGCGCGGCCACATGCACAAAGCCCGCGTGACGTTTGCGTCTGAACTGACCCCGCGAAGTTGGACAGATAAGTTCTAGTGGGAATCTGAGGCCTGAGTCCTGTATTGCACGGGACTCAGGCCTTTCAGTATGAGCCTGAGGCGTTCGTGGTTGTAGTAATGGATATAGTCGTCCACCGCGCTGCGCAACTGCTCCACACACGTGAAGCGTTCCAGCCTGTACAGCTCGGACTTCAGCGTGCCGAAGAAGCTCTCCATCGCGGCATTGTCAAGGCAGTTGCCCTTGCGTGAGACATGCTCTGGATTACTTTGTGCCGCCTCAGTAGCCGGCCGAACGCCGACATCCGGTATTGCCAGCCTTGATCTGAATGCAACAACGGACGCTCCGTGTGGCCGAGTTTGGCCAGAGCCTTTTTCAACATCGCGCTGACCAGTTCGAAGCTCGGTCGTCGATCCGTCTGCCAGGCAACGATCTCACCGTTGTACAGATCCAGCACCGGTGACAGGTACAATTTCTCGCCGCCGACGTTGAATTCGGTTACATCAGTCACCCACTTCTGATTGGGGCTATGGGCCTCGAACTGTCGCTGCAAAAGGTTCGGAGCGGCACGGCCCACTTCACCTCGCCAGGAACGATACTTCTTCTGACGAACCCGGGACTTCGGTTGCAATTGCCCCATGAGCCGCTGCACAGCCTTGTGGTTCACGAGATGACCCGCCTGGCGAATCGCAGCCGTGACGCGGCGATAGCCGTAACGCCCCTTGTGACGCTCGAACACCGCCTGGATCTTTGCCTTGAGATCGGGGTGCCGGTCACCGGCCTGCAACCACTTGAGATGGTAGTAGAACGTGCTTCGGGCCAGCCCGGCAGCCCTGAGCAGCGCGGGCACCGGATGGCACTGCCGTAGCGCCTGCACTATTTGCGTTTTTTCTTTTGCGCTGCCCGCTTCTTCGCCTGCAGCAGCGCATCGAGCTTTTTTAGATACGCCACCTCCGCGCGCAGATACTCGTTCTCCTTGAGCAGTTCCTCGCCGCTACGTTCGTCCGGTATAGATACTTCGTTGAGCTTCGGGGGCAAGGCAGTGGCCATGTTTCGGGAGCGTTCTCGCGGGCGGGCTGACAAAGCGGCTAATCCGCCCTCATCATACTGCCGTCTCCACAGCCCAATGACAGAACGGTTGCGGATGTTGAAGCGCGCCGCCGCCTCCCGATCCGACAAGCCTGCGCGCTCCATCTGCTCCAGCACCGACCGCTTGAACGGCGCAGTGTAGTACTCGTGCTTACGCTGGATACCGGCCGCCCCGAGCGCCCGGTACGCCGCCAACCATTTGCGTAAGGTCGCTTCATCGATTCCATGCCGTCGTGCGACGGCACGCAAAGAATCACCTGTGTCGGATTCAACCTCTGTGATGACCGACAGCTTAAACTGCTCCGTGTACTTCGCCATGAAAAACACCCCAAAGGTTGGATTGGCGTCCAACTTTTGGGGTGCAATTCATCACGCGGGCTTTTTTGCGCGGTCGCGCGGCGCCCTGGGACCGCGTCTACTCGTCCTCAAGTCCGCGTGCCTGCGTTTTGCTGGCAGGACATCGAGCAACGCAATGATGCGCGGAGACAAGCCATGTTCGACGTCATGCCGTACTGGATGTGGGTGGTGAGCCTGATCGCGCTTGCCTTGCTGTGTGGCGCGGTGCTGTCGTCGGACGCGCCGAAGCGTCGCGGGATGCCGCGTATGCAGCGGTTCGCCCATCGCCGGAAGATCCGCTGATAACGTCCGCGCCGGATCGCCAACCGCTCGCTCTGTCCGCACAGTCGGTGGGCAACGTGACGCTACGGTGTAGCTTCCGTTGCTGGTTTCTTCGCGCAAGGCCGTGCTCTGCCGCTTCGCATATGTTTGGCGCCCGAAATCAGGCGCTTGTACGAAGCGTCCCGCGAGGCGTGGCAATAGGCACGCTAGCTGCCCTAACCGGTCGGGAAAATCGACGAAGCCGGCGGTACCGCCTTGCTGCGTCGGGTCCGTAAGCGGAGCCGGGGTGCGAATGAGCAGCGCGACGCAGACGCGAGTCGAACCTGGAGAAGACAGGGAAAACGAATGCGCAGAGAAGCGAATGCACAGAGAAGCGAATGGCTCCATGTCTGGCGGGCGTCCGGGGAGGGTGCCCGTTCTGTTGGCCCCGTCGCGTACCCCTTGTACTGCGGCGGCTTTTCCCGCGCTTCGCGTGTGCAGCGCAGGCTATTTTCGTGCTACCGCCTCCGCCGACCCGACCCGCAAGCCGCGAAGGCAACGGTTCGCGCCACGGAACGGCCCGCAAACCTCAGCAGCGCTCGCTCACGCGCCGTCCGCCGACGCCCGGGATCCGCTTGATGACGCCCGTCGCGAGCGCCGTGCCGACCAGAATGACCGCGCAGCCCTCGATCATGCCCATCGACACGCGTTCGCCGAGAAACAGCGCGCCCCACAGGATGCCGAAGATCGGGATCACGAACGTCACGGTGATCGCGCGCGCCGGCCCCGCGACGGCGATCAGATGGAAGAACAGCATGTACGCGACGCCCGTGCACGCGATGCCGAGCGCGATCACCGCGCCCCACGCCTTGATGGACGGCGCAGCGGCCGGCCACGACGCGATGGCGAGCGGCAGCAGGACGATGGTCGCGCCGATCATCGTGCCTGTCGCGACCGTGAGCGCGTCGACGCCCATCAGATGCTTTTTCGTGTAACTCGCCGCGATGCCATACAGCAGCGTCGCGCCGAGCGCGGCCGCCGCCGCGAGGGCCGTCGTCGCGGGCGAGATGTTGGTGCCGCTCGGCGCGGCAATCTGGTCCCACACCAGCATCAGCACGCCCGCGAAGCCGATCACGAGGCCGATGCTGCGCAGCGTGCTCAGCTTGTCCTTGAGCCACAGGTAGGCAACGAGGCCGCCCCACAGCGGCGTCGTCGCGTTGATCACGGAGGTGACGCCAGCCGACAGCGTGATTTCCGCGTATGCGAACAGGCAGAACGGCGCGGCCGAATTGAGAATGCCGACGATCAGGAGCGGCAGCGCGCGCGTGCGCAACGTCGCCGCCGACTCGCGCAGCGGCCGGCGCGCAACGAGCACCATCACCAGGAACAGCGCGCCGATGCCCACGCGCAGCGCCATCAGCGGCGCGACCCCGAAGTCGCTCACGCCGACGCGGATGAACAGGAACGACGCGCCCCATAGCGCGGCGAGAACGAGAAGCTGGAAGACGTTGACTGGATTCATCGTGAGGGTGTCGCGCGCAGTTGAGTCGCGATGCGTACGCATGCTAACACCCGACTTACGCGCGTCGTTTCACGATGGGATGAAACAGCAAGAATCGGCAAGTCGACGCAGCACGCGAATGGCGGGTGCAGGCCACCCGCCATCGCCGGCGCGCAGATCAATGCGGGCCGGTACGCGTCAATGCGGAATCATCCACGTGAGCACGTTCTGCTGCAGCCACACAAGAATGCCGAGCAGCACGGTCAGCAGGATCGAATGCTTGAAGGTCTTGGCGAACACATAGCCTTCCTTGCCCTTGAGATCGGTGGTGGCGACGCCCGTCGAGATGTTCTGCGGCGAGATCATCTTGCCCATCACGCCGCCCGACGAATTCGTCGCGGCCATCAGCACGGGGTTCAGATTCAACTGATGCGCGGCGACCACCTGGAGATTGCCAAACAGCGCGTTGCCCGATGTATCGCTGCCCGACAGGAACACCGCCACCCAGCCGAGGAACGCCGACACCAGCGGAAAGAACGGTCCCACGGACGCCACGCCCAGACCGAGCGTGTAGTTCATCCCCGAGTAGTTCATCAGGTACGCGAGACCGACGATCGTCGCGACCGTCAGAATGGCGATGCGCGTCTGCACCCACGTATCGGCGATCGCGCGGCCGAAATCGGCCGGCTTCAGGCCGACAACGAACGCCGTGATGATCGACGCAACGAGGATCGCCGTGCCCGTCGCGAGCGGCTGGAAGTCCCAGATGGCGCCGTACGGCGTGTTGTAGAGCGTGATGTAGACGGCTTTGTCGAGCCCCGGCCACGGCACCTTGACGTCGCCGATCAGGAAGATTTTCGCGATCGTCCAGATAATCACGACAGCCGACACGATTAGCCACGGATACCAGCCCTGCGTGCCCGTGACCTTGCCGCGCGTCTCGTTCACGCGGTCGACGTTGATGGCGAACGCGGGATCGGCGGCGGGGCGCCACACGCGCAGAAAGGCGATTGTCAGGATGAGCGAAACCAGCGAAGACAGCACGTCCGTCAGGCTGTAGTTGATGAAGTTCGAGGTGACGTACTGCGTGAGCGCGAAACTGCCGCCCGACACCAGCAGCACGGGCCACACGCGCAGCATGTTGCGAAAGCCCGCGTACACGCCGATCACATAGAAGGGCAGCAGCAGCGCGAAAAACGGCAGCTGGCGGCCGACCATCTTGGCGAGCGCGTCGGTGGGCAGGTGCGTGACGGCGCCGAGCACGGTGATCGGCACGCCCAGCGCCCCGAACGCGACGGGCGCCGTGTTGAAGATCAGCGTGAAGGTCAGCGCTTCGAGCGCCGGAAAGCCGAGCAGGATCAGCAGCGAACTGGTGATGGCGATCGGTGTGCCGAAGCCCGAGATGCCCTCGAACAGCGCGCCGAACGAAAAGCCGATTACCACCAGCACGATGCGCCGGTCGTTCGGCAGGTTGTCGATCATCCACATGCGGAAGGCCGCGAAACGTCCCGAATACTGCGCGATGTTGTACAGCAGAATCGCCGTGACGACGATCCACATCACGGGCCAGCAGGCGAAGACCGCGCCCGCCGCGACGGAATTCAGCGCGAGTCCGACGGGAAACTGCCAGCCGAAGATGGCGATCAGCAGGCCGACTACGAGACCGGCCAGCGACGCCTGCCACGCCGGTCGCCGCGCCCAGCCGAGCAGCACGAGCACCACGATGATAGGCAGCGCGGCCACGATGAACGAGGGCAGCAGGCTGTTGCCGATGGGAGTCAATATCTGATGAAACATCACGTCTCCTTCGTTGTTGTTCGATTCGACGCGAAGACTGCGCCTACGCGGCGAAGCGGCAGGGCTGGACGGATGAAGGCGCGCAACGGATACACAAGCGTCGTGCGACGCGAGCGCGGGAGGCGCGGGATCACGCAATTAAACAGGTGTTGCACTGGCAACCGCCAGCATAGAGCGCTGGAGATTTCCGTCAAGCAGGGAAAACGAAGAAGGCTGTTGCGGGAATAGAGGCGGGGCGTTGTTCGTAGCGCACGCATTTGCGCTTGCTGTAAGTAGAATGTTTGGCGTTCGTAAGCTTCCGCGCGAACGTAGTAACCCGTTGCGCGCATTCATCGACGGCGCGCGCTGCCCATCGAGGCGCCGCCCGCCAGGCGACGCGCCCGCGATTCACTGGGAACTAGTGTGAACGGCCGCCGCCGTGTCCGCCGCCCGATGTCCAGGCGCGACCACCCCCGCCGCCGCCCCAGCCGCCGCCGCCCCATGCGCTGTGACCGCCGCCCGAGTAGCCATAGCCGCCATAGCTGCCGCCGTGACCGCCCCAGCCCGCGTGCGTGCTTCCGCCCCAGGCGCCGTGACCATTGCCCCAGTAGCCGTGACCATTGCCCCAGTAGCCATGACCGTTGCCCCAGCTGCCATGTCCGCCGCCCCAGTATCCGTAATGACCCCAGTGGCCGTAGTAGCCGTAGTGTCCGTAATGCCCGTAATAGCCGTGCCCGCAACAGCCGCCAAAGAACGCGAAGCTGAACGTCACCGACGGCCACCAGAAGCCGGGCCAGCCATACGCGTAGTAAGGATAAGGGTAGGGGTACGGGTACGCGTAGGGACTCCACGCGACGGGGTAGTACGCAGGCGCGCCGTAGGCGGGCGCCGGCTGCGCGGGCGCGAGGTCATAGGCGGGTGGCTGGCCATCGGGCGACGTCCCGTCGGGCATCGTAAACTGTTCCTGCACGGGAGCCTGCGTCCGGTCGCCCGATCCGATGGGCATCTCCTGCTGCGTAGCCGCCGTCGGCACGGCGGGATACCCGGCGTAGTAGCCGTAGTAGCCAGGATAGTAGCCGTAGGGAGAGTAGTAATAGCAACCAGACAGCGCTCCCGACAGCGCCAGCATTGCAACGGCGCTGGCGACGCGCAGCGTTGCATCGAGCGGTTTCATGACGTGCTCCTCTATCGCGCGCCGCCGCATGCGCGTCGCGCATTCACGTTATCTAAAGAGCTTACGTCAGCATTTCGCGGCTCACCTCACAAAGTGGTAACCGCTTATTTCAGGGCGACGTGCTGCAGGACATGTCCGGCGCGTACGTGCGCGCCGGACTCTGCCCATCTCCCTTCGGCTTCCGAAACGTCGGGTCTGCGTCGCCGCTCGCGCGATGTCCGGGTCCGTTTGCCGCATCGCCTCGATGGCGATTTGTCGTATATGTTCTGCGTGATCGACCTGCCGGGCCGACTTGCCGGGCGCAAATCCTGAGGCCGGCTTTGCCAGGCCGTCGGCGTGGTCGGGGTCAGTGCCTGCGGTGCGGGGCGAAACCTCAAGCAGGGCGTGAATGCGCCAACTACTTGCCGACCTGGTTGCCGATCACGCCGCCGACGGCCGCGCCGCCCAGCGTGGACAGCGCATTGCCCCCGATCGCCGCACCCGCCGCGCCGCCGACACCCGCGCCGATTGCCGTATCCCGTTGCCGTGTGGTCATGCCGTCGCAGGCGGCCAGACTTGCCACCACAGCCACCAGCGTCGTCAGCGCACCGATTCGATGGAATGTTTTCATGGTTGCGACTCCCTGTTTTATCGGCGGGATTCGCATGTTGCGCTCCCGCTCAAGGTGATTTCATGGTATCGCCGCGGTCCGTTTCTGTTTGTGTGGGCTTGTCAGTAAAGTGTCGGTTTCGTAATCAAATGTTTCGCGTTTTCGAACGATTGCGACGGCCGTAAAAACAACATGGCCGCACGCGCGATGCGGTAAAACCGCGCGCAAAAAAGCCCGCCTCCACGGGGCGGGCTACTCTGATCGCGACACGCACGAAGCGTCGTGCGCGCCGGACGTCGACCGTCACTGACGCTGATAAATCTCCGCGCCGCTCTTGATGAACTCGACGGCCTTCACTTCCATGCCTTTTTTCAGCGCGTCGGTGTCGCTCATGCCTTCCTTCGCAGCGAAGTCGCGCACGTCCTGCGTGATCTTCATCGAGCAGAAGTGCGGGCCGCACATCGAGCAGAAATGCGCGACCTTCGCCGAATCTTTCGGCAGCGTTTCGTCGTGGAATTCGCGCGCCTTGTCCGGGTCGAGGCCGATATTGAACTGGTCTTCCCAGCGGAACTCGAAGCGCGCCTTGCTCAACGCGTTGTCGCGCACCTGCGCGCCCGGATGGCCCTTCGCGAGATCGGCGGCGTGCGCGGCGAGCTTGTACGTGATGATGCCCGTCTTCACGTCGTCCTTGTTCGGCAGGCCGAGGTGCTCCTTCGGCGTGACGTAGCACAGCATCGCCGTGCCGAACCAGCCGATCATCGCCGCGCCGATGCCCGACGTGATGTGGTCGTAGCCCGGCGCGATGTCCGTGGTCAACGGTCCGAGCGTGTAGAACGGCGCCTCGTCGCACCATTCCAGTTGCAGGTCCATGTTCTCCTTGATGAGCTGCATCGGCACGTGGCCCGGACCTTCGATCATCACCTGCACGTCGTGCTTCCACGCGATCTGCGTGAGTTCGCCGAGCGTCTTCAGCTCGCCGAGCTGCGCTTCGTCGTTGGCGTCGTAGATCGAACCGGGGCGCAGGCCGTCACCGAGCGAGAAGCTCACGTCGTACGCCTTCATGATTTCGCAGATGTCTTCGAAGTGCTCGTACAGGAAGCTTTCCTTGTGATGCGCGAGACACCACTTCGCCATGATCGAGCCGCCGCGCGACACGATGCCCGTCATCCGGTTGGCCGTCAGTGGCACATATTGCAGGCGCACGCCCGCGTGGATCGTGAAGTAGTCGACGCCTTGTTCGGCCTGTTCGATCAGCGTGTCGCGGAAGATTTCCCACGTCAGGTCTTCGGCCTTGCCGTTGACCTTTTCGAGCGCCTGGTAGATCGGCACCGTGCCGATCGGGACGGGTGAATTCCGGATGATCCATTCACGCGTCTCATGGATGTGCTTGCCCGTGGACAGATCCATCACGGTGTCGCCGCCCCAGCGGATCGCCCACGTCATCTTGTCGACTTCCTCGCCGATCGACGACGTCACGGCCGAGTTGCCGATGTTCGCATTCACCTTCACGAGGAAGTTCCGGCCGATGATCATCGGCTCGCTTTCCGGGTGATTGATGTTCGCGGGAATGATCGCGCGGCCGCGCGCGACTTCTTCGCGCACGAACTCGGGCGTGATTTCGTTCAACCCGTTCGGACCGAATGCCGACGCGCCGAATGCCTGGCCCGGATGCTGGCGGCCCATCATCGCGGCGAGCTTCGCGCCCGTCGGGCCGCTCGTCTTCAGGCTTTCCAGATACTCGGCGCGGCGCTGGTTCTCGCGAATCGCGATGTATTCCATTTCCGGCGTGATGATGCCGCGCCTGGCGTAGTGCATCTGCGAGACGTTCTTGCCGGGCTGCGCGCGGCGCGGCGTGCGATGCAGGCCGGGAAAGCGCAGCTGCGCGGTGGCGGGATCGGCGGCGCGCTCGCGGCCGTAGTCGCTGGAGAGCCCCTGCAGCGCCTGCGTGTCGCCGCGCGCTTCGATCCAGCCCTGGCGCAGCGCGGGCAGGCCCGCGCGGATGTCGATCTTGGCGTCGGGATCGGTGTACGGACCCGACGTGTCGTACACGTAGATGGGCGGATTCTTTTCGCCGCCGAAGCCCGTGGGCGTGTCGGACTGCGTGATTTCACGCATCGGCACGCGGATGTCGGGTTGCGAGCCGGTCACGTAGACCTTGCGCGAGTTCGGCAGCGGTGCGACGGCAGCTTCGTCGACGTGCGCGTCCGCGGAAATGAATTTCGGGTTGGCGTTCATGCGTCTCTCCATGCAATTGTGGGGCGTTACAGCTACGCAGGAGAACGAGACGGAGGGGAAGTGGACCGGGTTCGCGCGAGTAAGGTGATGCAGTACGGCAGGTAAAGCGGCGAGCCCGAACGCTTCCCTGCGCTGGCATTATCCAGATCAGGTTCAAAGGGTATTTCTCACCCACGCCGTGCGGTGCCGTATTCGTATCCGGCGACGCACAACGCAGGACCCCCGCGTTAGCAGCGCACACGATACCCTGGCTGGGCCGGGTTTGGCAACTTATCTCGAAACTGACGGAGAGCGCACGGGCGAGACGCGGGCGGGTCGGCGGAAAAGCCGTGTCGCACGAGGCTTTCAGCATCATGACGGTTTTCGGGCACGTGCCGTTGCTGACGCAATCGGTTATCTCATTAATGAGGGGAATGCCTTATTCTCGAGGTAGCCGTGGCGGTGGCGGTGGCGGTGGCCGCGGCGGTGGCGGTGGCGGTGACGGTGACGACGTCGATGTAAGGCGGATTCAAGATCGCTCGCCGCGTGCCGTTACCGATAGCAAAGGCAGTCTGATTATCGGGAAACCTAATCAAAACGATGCATGAGGAAAGAGACATGACGACATCGAAATGGGCACGTGGCGCGGCGGCCGTGCTGGCCGCGACGGCGGGCGCATGCGTGCCGTGCGCGGTGGGCGCGCAAACTCTCGCGTCGGGCGGCACGATCACTTTCGCCGGTGCGATCGTCGCACCGTCGTTTGGATTCGCAGCGACGCCCGTCACGCGCCATTCGCAAGGATTCCGTACGGAGCGATCGATGGACCCGAATGCTTCGGCAATCGATGTGACGTTCACCCCGGCTCCGGACACACCGACGGCGGCGCAAGTGTCGGTGTTCGTGAACACCGAAGGCGGCATCGCCGCGCCGCGCACGCTGACAACGCGCTTCTCCGATAACGCGCGCCATCTGGCGCAGACGGGCGCGGCATTCAGCATGGGACGCGCGGGCGGCACGCTGTCGATCGAAAGCGGCGCGGCGGCCGAGCGCGCGGTGACCGTGATGCTCAGTTACGACTGAGTCTCGACGGTCGGTTGGCGGCTGGATGGCGACCGACGCGCGGTTTATCCACCTTTGTTCAGGCGTGCGGGGACGGGCATCGGTCTATCGCCCGTTTTCGGCTGCCTTGCTACGAAAGTTACGATTCTCTTGCCGAAGCGTTGCCCAGATACTGCATAATGCACGGCGGCGCGGTTTTCGCGTCCGTTGGCTGCCGTTGTTGCGTTCTGCATCACGATAGCCATCAATTCGCGCCACTATCCCAGACGCTTCCCTTGTCGTCCGACGGCTGTTCAACTCCCGTTTTACCGTTCTACTGCCATGCCCGCCCGCTTGACCACCGATGCCGCGTCGCCGATGCGGCGCCAGCCGTTCCGTTTGTGGGTGTTCAGCGGGGCTGCCGGCCCGTCGCCGGCATGGGCGGTCTGACGTGGCGTTCCATCTCCCCGGCCGTTTCCCGTTTCGCCTGCCGCAGTCCCACGGCGGACAGATCGCGCTCGCGCTCGGCGTCGTCTATATCGTATGGGGCTCGACCTATCTGGCCGTGCACGTCGCGCTAGGTTCGTTTCCGCCGCTGCTGATGTCGGGATTGCGCAATTTTTTCGCGGGCGTCGGGCTGTTCATCTTCACGATGCGCCGCAAACCTGTGTGGCCGCCGCTCGTCGAGATCCGCAATGCGGGGCTGGTCGGCACAATGCTCGTCGGTCTGTCGAGCGGGATGCTCGCGTACGGGATGCGCACGGTCGGCACGGGCACGGCGGCCGTGATGGTGGCGACCGTGCCGCTGTTCGCGACCGTCATCGCGGCGATCGCGGGGCGCAAGATCGCAAAGGGCGAGTGGTTCGCCGTCGGGCTGGGGCTGGTCGGCATCGCGATCCTCAGTCACGGCGACCAGACAGCGGGCTCGGCGGGCGGCAGTCTTGCCATTCTGTGCGGCGCGTTGTTCTGGGCGGGCGGCGCGCATCTGGCGTCGCGCCTCACGCTGCCTTCGGACCTGTTCCTGTCGACATCGCTGCAAATCGGCCTGGGCGGCGCGATCTCGACGATGGTCGCGTGGATTTCGGGCGAGCGCATGATGGACGTTCACATCCTGCCCGTCCTCGCGTTTCTGTATCTGATGCTGGTCGGCACGATGGCCGCGTATGTCGCGTATGGCTTCCTGATCCGGCACACCAGCCCGATCATCGCGAGCAGCTGCATGTACGTGAACCCGGTCGTCGCGGTGGCATTGGGCGCTGTGCTGCTCGGCGAACCGGTGACACGCGCGACCGTGATCGCGACCTGCGTGATTCTGGTGAGCGTCGGGCTGTCGTTCTGGTTTGATTACCGGCGGCGCGGCGAGGCCTGATCCGCTTGCGGGCGCGCATGGGGGCGGGGCGGTGATGCAGCGGCTCGTCGCGTTGCGTGTCGGCCGCGCGAAGTAGCGAGCCGCGACGGCAGGGTATCGGCAGCTTCCTTCAATCGTTCCGCAACGGCACGGGATCGGGTATATCTTCTCGGGGCGATCGTCCGCCATCACGCGCCTCGGTTGCGTCCCAACCGCACGTCCGGTCGTCGCCATCGGGCGCATCATCATGCAGCGGTCGTCCGCGATCACGCGCCTCAACCGGGCCTTAACCACACGTCGGTGACCCTCATCGGGCGCGCCATCGTCACGCCGCGCCGCCCAGCAAGCACCGCCAGGCAGCCACTACAACCGCGCCGCCAGTTCCGCGCCCTCGCGTATCGCGCGCTTCGCATCGAGTTCCGTCGCGAGCGACGCCCCGCCGATCACATGAAAGCGCGGCCCGTCGGCGGCGGGCGCAGCGGGGTAGAGGTCGCGCAGCGACTCCTGCCCCGCGCATACGACGATCGTGTCGACATCGAGCCACTGCTCGCTGCCTTCGCGTGCGATCAGCAGGCCGCGCTGCGCGATCTGCCGATACGTGAGCCCGTCGAGCATCGCCACGCCGTTGCGCGCGAGCGCCGCGCGATGCACCCAGCCCGAGGTCTTGCCGAGGCTCGCGCCGAGCTTGCCGGTCTTGCGCTGCAGCAGCCAGATCTCGCGCACGGGAACGCACGGGCGCGGCGTCTTCAGGCCGCCGCGCCCGCTGACGGACAGATCGACGCCCCATTCGTCCGCCCATGCGTCGCGCGACAGCGGTAGCGGCTCGTCCGCGCGATGCAGCAGGAACTCGCACACGTCGAACCCGATGCCGCCCGCGCCGATCACCGCAACGCGCCGCCCGACGGGCACGCCGTGCAGCACGTCGACATACGACAGCACGTTGGGTCCGTCGATGCCCGCAATCGCGGGACGGCGCGGCACGATGCCCGTCGCGACGATCACGTCGTCGAGCGCGAGGCGGCGATGAGCGCGGGATCGACGCGCGTCGACAGACGCACGTCGACGCCATGCCGCGCGAGCTGGCTGCCGAAATAGCGGATCGTCTCGCTGAACTCTTCCTTGCCGGGAATGCGCATCGCCAGATTGAACTGACCGCCGATGGTTGCGGCCGCATCGAACAGCGTCACGCGATGCCCGCGCGCAGCCGCCACACTCGCCGCCGACAGTCCCGCCGGCCCGGCGCCGATCACGGCCACGGCGCGCGGCTTCTGATGCGCGGCGAGCGGCCGGTAGACGAGTTCCGTCTCGCGGCCCGCGCGCGGATTGACGAGGCATGTGGCGCGCTGGTTCTGAAACGTGTGGTCGAGGCACGCCTGATTGCACGCGATGCACGTGTTGATCTCATGGGCGCGTCCTTCGGCTGCCTTCATGACGAAGTCGGGATCGGCGAGCAGCGGCCGCGCCATCGACACCAGATCGGCCACGCCGTCAGCCAGCAGCGCTTCGGCGACCTCGGGCGTGTTGATGCGGTTCGACACGATCACGGGCACGCCGACGGCCGCTTTCAGACGCGCCGTCAACGGCGCGAACGCGGCGCGCGGCACCGACGTGACGATGGTCGGCACCCGCGCCTCGTGCCAGCCGATGCCCGTGTTGAACATCGTCACGCCCGCCGCTTCGAGTGCTTTCGCGATCTGCTCGGTTTCATCCCACGTGTTGCCGCCTTCGACGAGATCGATCAGCGACATCCGGTACACGACGATGAACCGCTCGCCGCACGCGGCGCGCACGCCCTCGACGATCTCGCGCGCGAGCCGCATCCGGTTTGCGAGGCTGCCGCCGTACGCGTCGTCGCGTCGGTTGGTGCGCGGACACAGGAACTGGTTCAGCAGATAGCCTTCGCTGCCCATGATCTCGACGCCGTCATAACCGGCGCGTTGCGCAAGCCGCGCGCAGCGCGCGTACGCGCGCACGGTCTTCGCGATGCCGGCGAGCGTCAGCGCGCGCGGCTTGAACATCGAAATGGGGGACTTCAGCGCGGACGCCGACACGACGAGCGGCTGATAGCCATAGCGTCCCGCATGCAGGATCTGCAGCGCGATCTTGCCGCCTTCGTCGTGCACGGCCTGAGTGAGCTTGCGGTGATTGTGCAGATCGAACACCGAGTTCAGCGTGCCGCCGAACGGTAGCAGCCAGCCTTCGCGATTGGGGGAAATACCGCCCGTGATGATGAGACCCGCGCCGCCTTTCGCGCGCTCGCGGAAGTACGCGGCGAGCTTCGGATAGTTCCAGAAGCGGTCTTCCATGCCCGTATGCATCGAGCCCATCACGACGCGATTGCGCAAGCGCGTATAGCCGAGGTCGAGTTCGGACAAGAGCCGCGGGTAAGACATGCAAGCCACCATGTAAAGTTGGGACGCGCTCGAACGATACACGCGCGCACCCGCAAAACCGCCGAAGAAAAATTCTAATCGCCTTTCAATTCCTTTATGTCCGGCGCCGGATTGTTCGCGAATCATCAGAAGTAAGCGCGATGGCACGACGATTGCTGACCGCAGTCGTCCAATCGACGTGTGCAAGCCGCCGTTTTAGCGTGCTCGCCGACATCGCGGACAAAAAAGGCGCGTCGCCAGCGACGCCTCCGCGCGTCCATCCGGCGCACAACGACACCACTAACGTCAACGCCGGACAGATGCACGGATGCGGGCGGCGCGTCGCAGATCAACGGGCTCGAGCCCAATCAGGGAGAGGTGGCAAATGAAGGTTATCCGGACCATGGCGGCGCTGATAGGCGTCGTCGCGCTCGTGTCGGCGTGCGGCGGAAGCTCGAACGACGTGGGCAAAGAACTCGGGTTGCAGAACCCGTTGATCCACTTCGTGCATGCGATTCCGAGCGGCCCGACCGTCGACTTTCTCGTCAACGGCGCGGCGCTGCAGAAGAACATCGCATACAAGAACGTGACGAACTTTGCGAACATCAACACTGGGCAGACGTCGGTCGGGTACGCGCCGGCGGGGACCACGGCGGCGCTTGCGAGCGGTGCGTTCTCCGACGTCGCCAAGGGCCACGAGTACACGGTGATCGCCGTGCCGGGCGCGTCGGGGCCGGACATCGGGCTGATCGATGATCCGTTCGACAAGGGGCTGTTGTCGGGCAGTGCGCGCGTGCGCGGGTTCAATGCCTCGGTGAACGCCAGCAACCTCGACCTGTATCTGGTGCCCGCGAACAACACGAACATCGCGAGCATCAGCCCGACGATGGCGGGCGTGTCGTTCAAGAACGCGGTGCCCGCGAGCGGTCAGGACTCGATCTATGTGTCGGGCGGCACGTATGTCCTGATCGCGACGGCGGCGGGAAGCAAGACACCGATCTTCCAGTCGAACTCGTTCGCTCTCGCGAACAACGCCGACTGGCTCGTGACATCGGTACCGATCGGCGGCGCGTTGAGCCAGCTGTTGCCCGGCCAGATTCACTTGCTGGTCGCGCAGGGCGGCAACACCTCGCAGCCGGCGCTCGAGCTGACCAACACGTTGAACGGCCAATAAGAAAAAACGCGAGAAAAACGCCACGCAGCATCAGGGGGATGGCACGGCGGCTCGCTCACGTGAGCCGCCGTTCTGTTGTTTGCGCGCGATGTATCTGTCGCGTGTTTGCGTCCGCGAGCGGCGTGACGAAAAAAAATGCCGCCGCGTGAGACGCGGCGGCGACATGTGGAATTCGAATCAGCCTGTTGAGCAGTATGAAAGCAGCGTTATGAACGCGGCTGTACGAAGGCGAAATCAGTCCGAATGCTTCTCGGCCGAATTGGTGATCGCGTTGCCGCCCTTCGATATGTCCTGGCCCGCGCCCGCCATGGTGTTGCAGGCGGCCAGCAGCGTCGTGCCGGCGAGCAGCAAGAGTGCGATGAATCGTGTCATGAGTCTCTCCCTAGCAGGTTGTTCGATGAATGCATCCGGTCGATGCGCGCGCAGGTCGTTCAGGTCATGCATTGGCGCGTGTTTGTTGGCTACTCCGGCGCGCGCGTCCTGGTCGTCCGACCGGGGCATCGCGCCAGCCGATCCGGTCTGATTCCATGGTAAGAGAGGCATTGCCGCGACGCTGTCAGAGACGCGACGATTTTCTTGTCGGCGCAATCCTACGCGGCAACCCGTGTCGCAAGCATCACGAAATATCGACTCAATATCGAGTCAGCCGCGCACGATGGGCGCGGGCCCTGCATGCGGGTCAGTGTCGAGGGCTTTATCGGGGGATTTTTCGGGGGCTTCATTGCGCACTTCATTGGGCGCTTTAAGGCCGGGCTCATCGAGCGTCGATTTGACGTGTGCAGAAGCGTCCGGCGCGTCCGGCGCGTTGGCCACGGGCAGCACGACACGGATATCGGTGCCGCGCAGGTTGCCGCGACGGATCTCGAAGCGGCCGCCGCGGGCGGCCACGCGCTGTCGCATGCCCATCAGCCCATGCGTATGCGTGCGCGTCAGGTCGGCGGGCATGATGCCGATGCCGTTGTCGGCGATGTGCAGCGACACCTCGCCGTCGCCCTTGGCAAGGCCGATGGTGATCTGCGTTGCGCGCGCGTACTTTGCCGCGTTGGTGAGCGATTCCTGCGCGACGCGAAAGAGCGCGATTTCCGTGTGCTCGTCGAGCTGGATGTCGTCGGCGGGCAGTTGCAGGTCGAGCGTCCAGCCGTTGCGCTGCGCCGCTTCGTCGCCGAGCGTGCGCAGCGCCGTGACGAGACCGAAATTCGCGAGCACCGTTGGCCGCATGTCTTCGATGATGCGGCGCTTGAGGGCAATGCCCTGATCGAGCGTGGCGAGCGCACGCGTGAGCTTGTCGGCGACGGCGGGGTCGGTGTCCTGCAGCTTGCGCCGCGCCCACGCGACATCCATCTTGCTCGCCGTGAGAATCGCGCCGAGTTCGTCGTGCAACTCGCGCGCGAGCTGCGTCTTTTCGTTTTCGCTGACCGCCTGCAGGTGCCAGCCGAGCGCTTCCAGTTGCCGCGTGCGCTCGTTGACGAGCTGATCGAGTTCTTCCTGTTGCGTGATCAACTGCTTCTGCGCGCGCGCCTGGCTGTCGAGCTGAATGCCGAGATTGCGGAACAGCAGAATGAACAGCACGATGTTGAGAGCCGACAGACCCGCTGCCACCAGCGTCGACACGCGCTGGTCGGCGCGGCTCGCGTCGAGTGCGCGCTGCGCGCGGCGCTCCTCGTTGTCGCGCAGCAGCACACGCTCTTCGTCGTCGAGCGCGCGTTGGCTGCGCTCGCATCGCTTGCGCCGGGATGTCCCGCTGCGGCCGGTGCGCCGCACGCCGCGAGCGCCGCCGCATTGCCGGTTGGATCGGGCGATGCCTGCTGCAACGTCTGCACGCCGTTGCCGATGCGCGCATCGATCAGCGCGGCAATCTGCGTGAAGCTGGCCAGTTCCGCGCCGTCGGCGGCGCGCCCGAAATACGCATCGAGCGAACGGAGGGCGCGGCGAATAGCGGCGGCGCTCGTGCAGAACTCGCGCGCATCGGCGCGATTCCTGGTCAGAAGAAAGCGGCTTTCGTGCGCTTGCAGTTGTGCGAGCTGCGCGCCGAGATCGCCCAGCTGCGCGCTCACGCCACGCGCTTCGAGGGCCGCTTCGTATTCCGACGCGATGCGTTGCCGCGCTGATTCCAGAATGACGAGACCGCCGCAGGTGATGACGATCGCCACTGTCATCGCGATCGCCCAGCTGCGCTCGTGCATCCAGCCTGTCAGCGTTGTCGTGAGTCGTGTTGCGGCTGCGCCTGACACGGCAGTCTCCATGCGATGAACTCATCGACAGTGTAGCGTCGCGGGGCGCCTTTGCGTTCAGCCATCCCCGCCGACGGGCCGCCGAAAGCCGCTGTCGGCGGATTCCCACAGAAAAAACAGCGCGCGCCGGAATGCGGGTACGCAAACTGCTCCGTACGATGGGTGTTCACGATCCATCAGGGAGGTTGCCATCATGCTCAAGTGGGCGTTGTTCTTCGCCGTGATTGCCGTCATTGCAGGGCTGCTCGGCTTCACGGGCATTGCAGCAGGCGCGGCGGCGATCGCGAAGTTCCTGTTCGTGGTGTTCCTGATCCTGTGCGTGGTGTTCCTCGTGCTCGGCTTCGTCGTGACGAAGAAGATCGTCGATTAGCGGAGCGCGAAGGCAATCTATCCGCCACGGATCAACGGACCCGCGATGACACATCGCTCAAACAGGAAGGAGCGTCCGCATGCTGCATTACGCACTCGTTTTCTTCGTGATCGCGATCATCGCCGCTGTGTTCGGCTTTACCGGCATCGCGGCCGGCGCGGCCGAAATCGCGAAGATTCTGTTCTACATCTTTCTGGTCGTGTTCGTCGTCACGCTGCTGTTGGGCGTGTTCCGAACCTAGCGAAAGCATTACACCCCAACGCGCGCGCGGCGGATCGCGCATTGGAGACGACGGCGCGCACGCGTTTTCCACCACACCGGATCAAGGAGTCAGTCAATGTCGAAGTCATCTCAAGGCGAGTTCGTGATGGACGTCGAACGGATTCGCGCGCAGGCGCGCAAGGATATGGATGAAGGCCCCGTCACGCAGACCTACGGCGCGAATCGCGACACCGTGCTCAAACTGCTGAACGGGGCGCTCGCGACGGAACTGGTCTGCACGTTGCGCTACAAGCGTCATTACTTCATGGCGAAGGGCATCAATTCGGAAGCCGTTGCGCAGGAGTTTCTCGAGCACGCGAACGAAGAGCAGGAGCACGCCGACACGCTTGCCGCGCGCATCGTGCAGCTCGGCGGCGAGCCGGATTTCGCGCCCGACAGCCTGACGGCGCGTTCGCACTCCGAGTACAGGGAGGGCGAAAACCTCACCGACATGATCCGCGAAAACCTCGTTGCCGAGCGCATCGCGATCGATACGTATCGCGAGATCATCCGTTATCTCGGCGATGGCGATGTCACGACGCGCCGCATCTTCGAAGAGATTCTCGCCGTCGAGGAAGAGCACGCGGACGATATGGCCGATCTGCTGGCGGGCCGGGAATAAGCCGTTCATAGCGGCTGCCTGCAGCCGTTGCGCCGGGCGGCACGCGCTTGCGCACCGCTTGCCTGCTGCGGGCAGCCTGGATGGTCATACCATGTCGAACATTGCGATGATCCGGGTATTGATTGCGGACGATCACGCCATCGTCAGAGGCGGATTCAGGCAGTTCGTCGCCGACGAGCCGGACATGTGTGTCGCGGCGGAAGCGTCGACGGGCGACGAAACGATCCGGCTCGTGCGCGAGCAGCCGGACGGCGAGCCGTTCGACGTCGTTCTGCTCGACATCGCGATGCCCGACAAGAACGGCATCGACACGTTGCGCGTGATCCGGCAAATGCGGCCCGAGCAAAACGTGCTGATCCTCTCCGGCTATCCGGAGAGCCAGTACGCCATCAATCTGCTGCGCGCCGGGGCGAACGGCTACCTGAACAAGGACTGCGAGCCCGACGAGATCGTTCGCGCGATCCGCTCCGTGGCGCGCGGCCATCGCTATCTGTCCGAGGCCGTCGCCGACACGCTCGCGAACAGCCTCGACAAACCGTCGGCCGCGCATCCGCACGAACAGTTGTCCGAGCGCGAATTCCAGATCTTCTGCAAGCTCGCGTCCGGGCAGATTCCCACCGATATCGCCGACGAACTGCATCTGTCCGTGAAGACGGTGAGTACGTATCGCGCGCGCGTGCTCGAAAAAATGCGTATGACGAACAACGCGGACATGACGTACTACGCGATCAAGAATGGCCTGATCGATTGACGGCACGCGAGCATGGAACGCCACCGATGAACGCCGATTCCGCCACCGCACACCACACATCCGGCCACGCGCCGCTGCGTGTGCTGCTGATCGAGGATTCGCCGCTGATCCGGCGCAGCATCGTCGAGGCGATCGACGCGTCGGGCGCGATGCAGGTGGCCGCGCAGGCCGAATCCGCCGACGAGGCTATCGCGCTGCTGGACGGCGAGGCGTTCGACGCCGTGATCGTGGATCTGCAGCTCAAAGGCGGATCGAGCGTGCCCGTGCTCGCGTACATGCAAAAGGAAGGGCTGATCGACTCGACGTTTGCCGCCGTGCTCACCAATCACGCGTTGCCCGCGTATCGCGAGCGCTGCCTGCAGTACGGCGTGCGGCACTTCTACGACAAGTCGTTCGAGTTCGATCGCGTGATCGACGCGCTGCACGAATACGCGCAGGCGCGTCTGGAAGAGCGTTGACGCGCGCCGTTCAGTCGGCGGCGGCCGCAAGCGGTTCGGGCTGGCCGCGCAGGTGATTGAGCCCCGCGAGCACGACGAACAGCAGACCGGCGATGCTCACGCCGACCCAGCCGAACAGCGGCCACACGAACGCACCGACGGCCGACCCCACCGCGCCGCCGATGAAATAGCACACCATGTACACCGTGTTGACGCGGCTGCGCGCCTCGGGGTTGAGCGCGTAGATGCGCGACTGGTTCGAGATCTGCGCGGCCTGCACGCCGACATCGAGCACGATCACGCCGATCACCAGCCCGATGACGCTCGCTCCCGACAGCGCGAAGATGACGAACGAGATGGCCGCGAGCACGATCGACAGCGAGACGATCGCGCGCGGCCCACGCCGGTCGGCGAATTTGCCCGCGAGGGGCGCGGCCATCGCGCCGCCGGCGCCGACGATGCCGAACAGCCCGGCCGCCTGCGGCCCATAGTGAAACGGCGGGCCGGCGAGCAGCAGTGCGAGCGTCGACCAGAACAGGCTGAATGCCGCGAACAGCAAGGCGCCCGTCATCGATGCTTCGCGCAGCCCGCGCAGTTCGACGGCGAGATGCCACATCGACGCGATCAGCTTGCCGTAGGCGAGCGTCGAAGTCGGCTGGCTTTTGGGCAGCTTCGACAGGATGACGGCGGCGAGGCCGATCAGCGCGACGATCGACGCGCCGAACACGGCGCGCCAGCCGAAGTACTGGCCGACGAAACCCGCCGCCGTGCGCGCGAGCAGGATGCCGAGCAACAGGCCGCTCATCACGGTGCCGACCGCGTGCCCGCGCTGCGAAGGCGGCGCGAGCTCGGCGGAGAAGGGCACGGCTTGCTGCGCGATGGTCGACAGCACGCCGATCGCGAGGCTCGCGAACACGAGCACGATCAGGTTGGGCGCGGCGGCCGCGAACAGCAGGGCGACGCACAGACCGGCGATCTGCAGCAGGATCAGCCGGCGCCGGTCGAAGCGGTCGCCGAGCGGCGCGAGCAGCAGCATGCCCGCCGCGTAGCCGAGCTGCGTGGCCGAAGGCACCACGCCGATCCATGCGGCGCTGTGCGGAAACGACTGGCGGAAGTCGTCGAGCAGCGGCTGGTTGTAGTAGATGTTCGCGACGGATACGCCCGCGATGGTCGCGAGCAACAGCAGCAGGCCGCGTAGCGAGCGGTCGGACGCGGCGGTATCGGCAGTGGGTGTGGACATGATGCGGCGGCCGGCGCGGCGCCAGCGGGAGAGGATCGAGCGTGCCGATCATACCGGAGCGGGGCGCTTTTTGCTGGCGTCCGCCGCGCGCATCCGCGTTCCGTCTGCGCTTCATTCGCGCGTCGTTCGCGTTTTCGTCCGCGTGTTGTCCGCGTGTTGTCCGGTTCGATGCGGCACGCCCGCCGCCGTGAGTCGATCAGTCGGTCGATCAGTCGGTCGATCCGTCAGCCGATCCGTCAGCCGATCAATGTGCCTTCGGGCTCATAGAACGGATAGGGGCCGTCCGCCGCATCGACATAGGCATGATGCGTGACGACGCCATTCGCGCTGTCATAACGATGCAGCGCGAACGCGGGCGGCTCCATCATGAAGGCCGACGGGGCGTCATCGCGCAGATCGAGCGCGACCTGATGCGCGGGCGCGGGCACGGCCGAAGCGATCGTGCCGCCAAAACGCACGAACATCGGGCGATGCACATGGCCGCACATCACGCGCTCGACGTTCGGATAGCGCGCGACGAGCGCTTTCAGCCTGTCGGCCGACGCGGGTTCGAGGCGCAGGGCGTCCATGTGTCCGATGCCGGAGGCGAACGGCGGATGATGCAGCGCGACGATGGCTGGCTTGCCGCCTGCCGCTTCGAGTTGCGTTTCGAGCCATGCGAGACGCGCATCGCAGAGCAGGCCGGCGCTTTGACCGGGCACCATCGAGTCGAGCGCGATCAGGCGCAGTTCACCGATGTCGCGCGCGTACTGCACGAACTCGCCGCCCGCATGCAGTTCTTCGCGATCATTGAATGCGGCGCGCAAGGCCGCGCGGTCGTCGTGATTGCCGACCAGCAGGTAGTAGGGCATGGCGAGCGGCGCGAGCAGCGCCTTCAGATGCGCATATTGCTCGGGCTCGCCCTGATCGACGAGATCGCCCGTCACGATGACCGCGTCGGGGCGTGGATCGAGCGCGTTCAGACGCTCGACGCAGCGCGCGAGATACGCCGCCGTGTCGACGCGTTTGTAGGCCAGTGCGCCTGGCCGTTTGATGTGGAGATCGCTGATCTGGGCTATTAGCATGTCGTCATCCTGTTTCAATGTGTCCGCGTCGTCCGTTCAGGCCAGCGCAATCAACGCTTCCTTTGCGATGGAAATGCCGACGGGCGTCCCGCGCGCCAACTCGATGCGTCCCGCGACATCGACGATCAGATCGTCGGGTGCTGCCTCGCGAATCGTGAGCCGCGTGCGTTCGCCGAGGAACGCGGCAGCTTCCACGATACCGCGCAATTGTGCGCTCTGCGGATCGGCGAGCCAGGCGTCCTCGGGCCGGAAAAACACCTCGTCGTCGTGCGGCGAAAGACGCGTCGCGTGCGTCGACGGCAGCGGGATCACGCCGCCCGTCGTCGCGAGCTTGCCGTCGCGCGCCTGTCCCGACACGCGGTTGATCGTGCCGACGAACTGCGCAACGGTGCGGTTTGCCGGACGATAGTAAATCTCGCGCGGCGTGCCGATCTGCTCGATACGCCCCGCGCTCATCACGACGATGCGGTCGCCCAGTTCCATCGCCTCCGCCTGATCGTGCGTCACATACACGGTTGTGATGCCCAGTTCGCGCAACAGCGCATTCATCTCGCTGCGCAGCGTATCGCGCAAGCGCGCATCGAGGGCAGTCAGCGGCTCGTCGAGCAGCAGCGCGAGCAGCGCGAGCAGCGCGCGCCAGCGCGACGCGCTGCTGCTGGCCGCCCGACAGTTGATCGACGGGTTTGTCCGCATGATCGGTCAGACGCATCATCGCGAGCAGTTCGTCGACGCGCTCTTTCGCCACGTCCGCCTGCACGCGCCTGATCTTCAGCCCGTAGTGGATGTTGCCGCGCACGGTCAGGTTCGGAAACAGCGCGTAGCTCTGGAACACCATGCCGACCTGGCGTTTCTCGATGGGCAGCGCAGTGACCTCTTCGTCGCCGAATGCGACGCGGCCGCCCGTGTCCGGCTGTTCGAGGCCGGCGATCATGCGCAGCGTGGTCGTCTTGCCGCAGCCCGACGGGCCGAGCAGCACCAGCGACTCGCCCGCGCCGATCGACAGGTCGAGCGGCTCGAGCACACGCGTGCCGCGAAACGTCTTCGCGCAGCGCGTCAGCGTGATGGGAATGGAGGCGAGTTTCATGGCTGGTCGGGAGGATTGGTTGGCGCGGCGCTCGCGCGCGTTTTCTTTCGGATGCTGCGCTGGCCCGTCGCATCGACGCCGAGCCATTGCATCGCGACGAGGAGCGGCATCGTCATGATGAAAAAGAGAATCGTATAGGCGCTGCCGATCTCGATGCGCAGCGACGCATAGGTGTCGGCGAGGCCGACGGGCAGCGTTTTCGTTTCGGGCGTGTGCAGCATCCACGTCAGGTTGAATTCGCCGATCGACAGCGTGACGACGGCGAGCGCGCCCGCGACGATGCCTGGCCGCACGTTCGGCAGCACGATCGTCACGAAGCGCGTGAAGAATCCCGCGCCCAGGCTTGCCGCGCCTTCTTCGAGTGTGCGCAAACGGGAACTGGCACATACGGCGGCGACGGCGCGCACCATGAACGGCAGCGTGAACACCACATGGCCGGCGATGATGAACATGACGCTCGTGCGGAACATCGTGAAGCCGCCGTACACGACGAGCAGCGCGAGCGCCGACGCGAGTCCCGGCAACGCGATGGGGAGCACGAGAAACTCTTCGACGATGCGCGACAGCCGTGTCTGGCTGCGCGCGAGCACATAGCCGGCGGGCACGCCCGTCACGAGCGTGATGGCGAGCGTCGCGAGCGCGACTTCGAGCGACAGAAAGACGGACGCGTGATACTGCGTCCACACTTGGCCGAGCCAGCGCAGCGTCAGGCCGCTTGCCACGCCCTGGAAGTAGTTGACGGTGAGGCCCGCGAGAATCGACATCACGACGGGCACGATCAGGAACGCACAGAGGAGCAGCGTGACGAGCCATTGGCCCGCTGCGAGCCACGCGGGCAGCGAGGGCAGCGTGAGCGCGCGCCTGTGTGGCAGGTTCGGCGCGCGGGCAGTTCGAACGACGGAATTCATGCGGGTGTCATCATTGGACATGGAAAGGAATCAGGCCGTCGCCGCCACGGCCGAGCCGCTGACGCTGCGCGCGACATACAGCACGACCCACGTGACGATGCCAAGTACGATCGACAGGCCCGCCGCCGTCACCATGTTCGCGTTCAGCGTGAACTCGGTGTAGATGGTCATCGGCAGCACGTCGATGTCGGTGGCGAGCGTGAACGCGGTGCCGAATGCGCCCATCGCCGTCGCGAAACAGACGGCGCCCGCCGCAATCAAACCCGGCGACAGCGCGGGCAGCACGATGTCGCAGAAGATTCGCCACGGCGACGCGCCGAGCGAGCGCGCGGCTTCTTCGAGCGATGCATCGAGCTTCGTCGCCGATGCCATCACGGTGACGATCACGCGCGGGATCGAGAAATACAGGTAGCCGAGAAAGAGGCCGCTCATCGAGTACGCGAACACCCACTTGTCGCCCGTGAGCTTGAGCGACAGCGCGCCGATCAAGCCCTGACGGCCCGCCAGCATGATCACCATGAAGCCGACGACGACGCCCGGAAACGCGAGCGGAAACGTCAGCAGCGCGAGCAGCGCGCGCTTGCCGGGAAACTCGCGCCGCGCGAGCAGCAGACCCGAGATCACGGAGAGCGCGAGCGTCGTCGCCGTCACGGCCACCGACAGTACGACGGTGGCGAGCAGGCTCTTCATGTAGCGCGCGTTCGCGAGCATCGCGCCGTAGGCTTTCAGCAGATGGCCGTCGGCACTGACCTGCACGAGGGCGGTCATCGGCAGCAGCCAGAACGCGATGAACACGGCGAGCGCGGGCGCGATCAACGCGATGCGCCAGCGCAGCGGGAACGTGATGTCGTTCAATGCATCACCTGCAGATACTGCTCGCCGAACGCCTGCTGCTTGTCGGCCATCTTCGCGAAGTCGACGGGACGGGCGCGTTGATATTCGGCGGCGGGCAGGAATTTCGATGCGGCGTCGGCCGTCATCGCGTTGGCGCGCACGGGGCGCAGATACGCGTTGGCCCACAGCTTCTGGCCTTCGTCCGACAGCACGAAATCGAGCACCTTCTTGCCGTTGGCGTCGTGCGGGGCGCCCTTCACGAGGCTCATCACGTACGGCACTTCGATCGTGCCTTCCTTCGGAATCACGAACTCGACGTTCGCGTGATCCTTGTACCTCGCGCGATACGCGTCGAAATCATAGTCGAGCAGAATCGGAATCTCGCCCGACAGCACGCGGGCGTAGGCCGTCTGCTTCGGCACGATCGGCTGGTTGGCCTTGAGCTTCGCGAACCAGTCGAGGCCCGGCCTGAAGTTGTCGAAGCTGCCACCCAGCGCCTGGTTCACGGCGACGGCGCCCGCGTAGCCGACGAACGCGCTCGACGGGTCCAGGTAGCCAATCATGCCCTTGTACTCGGGCTTGAGCAGATCGGCCCATGAGCGCGGCACGGGCTTGCCTTCGAGCGCGTCCTTGTTGACGAAGAAACCGAGCGTGCCCGAATGAATCGCGAACCAGTACCCTTGCGGGTCCTTCAGGTTCGCGGGAATGTCGTTCCAGTGCGCGGGCTTGTACGGCGCGATCACGCCCTTGTCCTTCGCCTGGAACGCCGACGACACGCCCAGATACACGACGTCCGCCACCGGGCTCTTCTGCTCGGCCATCAGCTGCGCGATGGATTGACCCGAATTTTTGTTGTCGAACGGCACGCGGATGCCCGTCTTTTGCTGAATGGCGGCGATCTGGCTTGCCCAGTCGGCCCATTCGGGCGGGCAGTTGTAGCAGATCGCGCTTTCGTCGGCATGCGCGAGTGGCGGCGCGGCGAGCGTCAGCACGAACGACGACGCAACCAGCGCCGCGCGTGCGACGCGCAAGGCTGCAATACCGATGGAGGAACGGCGGTTCACGGCAGGTCTCCCGTAGGTGGAAAGGAAGGGTGTATCGAAGGCGTGGTGGCGCGTTAGCGCCGCGGTTGCCGCGCGCTCATGCGTGCGTGCGCACCGTGCGGTCTGGGATCGGGTCCGACGAATCCGAAAGCGCGGCGATCGCGGCGATGGTCGCGCCCTCGCGCAGCGTGTGCGGCAAGGTCAGCGACAGCGACGGCGCGCGCAGGGCGTCGTCGAAGTCCGCCGGCTGATTGCCGTCGATGTGCGCGATCAGCCGCTCCCACGCCGCGCAGCCAATCTCGCGATTCGGCGCGCAGATGCTGGCCAGAGGCGGCGACAGCAGTTCGCCCATCGCGAGGCCGTCGAAGCCGAGAATCGACATGTCGCCGGGCATGTCGAGGCGCGCGCGGCGCAGGCCGCGCATCACGACCATCGCCAGCAGATCGTTCGAGCAGAAGAGGGCGGTGGGGCGGTTCGGGCCCGTCGTCAGATGGTTGAGCACGGACGGCGCGAGTTCATCGGCGTTGAAATCGATTTCCAGCGCGGGCGCCGGCGTGAGGCCCGCCTGCTGCATGGCCTGCATGTAGCCGAGATGGCGCAGCCGCGCGCGGTCCGACGCGGCGAGCGTGCCCGCGAGCATCAGGATGCGTCGATGCCGTGCGCGATCAGCATGCGCACGCCGTCGTAAGCGGCCTGACGGTTGTCGACCGAGACGGACGGGCGGCGCACCGTGTCGTTGTGCATCAGCACGTAGAGCATGCCGTCGCGGTCGAGATCGTCGAGCAGCGGGTGCGTATCCGCGTCGGCGACCGTCAGGATCAGCCCTTCGACGCGCTGTTCGCGCAATGTCTCGATGGCGCGGCGCTCGCGGTCGGCGTCGTATTGGGTGGTCATCAGCATCAGCCGATAGCCCTGCGCGGACGCGAGTTCGTCGATGCCTTGCAGGCATTCGGCGAACACGGGGTTGGCGAGCGTCGGCAAGATGACGCCGATCAGGCGGGAGCGCTCGCCGCGCAGCTGACGGCCGAGCGGACTTGGGCGGAAATTGAGCGCGTCGATCGACTGGCGCACTTTTTCGAGCGTGACCGGGTTGACCGTATGCGGCGCGTTGATCGCGCGCGAAACGGTCGCGATCGAAAAGCCCGCATGGGCGGCGACATCCTTGATCGTGGGCGTCATCGTTGGATTTCCCCATCAGCGTGTGTCGCGTTTCGCGTGATGTCCGCGCGCGACGTTGTAAACGTTTTCGTCGGCGAGATTATCGGGAAGGTTTATGACGGGTCGATGACCGTTTGCTGTCGCGGGAGTGAGCCTGCGTGTGCGCTCGCGGCGTGCGTCCCCGGTTTGGGTTCGTTTGGTCAGGTTGCGGCGCGATGGTAGAATCGCGTCCGCCCTGCCCGGGTGATGAAATTGGTAAACATAGCGGACTTAAAGCATTGAGTGCCCAGCCGGAAACGGCTGGTGCAGAACCCTTCAAATTCGGCGAAACCCCTGACTTGCGCGCGCTGCACCATGCGCGGCCGAGGCGACGCCGAGCCAAGCCCGCTTTCCTGCCCGTTCGCGCGGAAGGGAGGTGTGGAAGGTGTAGAGACTAGACGGGGGGCGCCTAAGGCGATGCGCTTGCAGCATGCGTATCGCGATGGTGAAGGCATAGTCCAGCGCACGAACGGCTGCTTTTTGAGCTTGTTTGCAGACGGCGTCGAAAGACGTAGTGTGACGAAAATCCGCCGCTTAACAGCTTGCCGGTTCGAGTCCGGTCCCGGGCACCAGAAGTTCTGCTGGCATTCTTCCTGCCGGATTCAGTAATTGCCGACATGAGCCCGCCAGATGGCGCGCGGTGGGCCTTTCGGTTGCTCCGTTATCTGACCGTTCTGCTATGTGGCGTCACGCGCGGATCGCCGCAAAGGCGACAGCAACTTCGGTAAGCCAATTACAAGCGCACTTCCGATTTCCTCACCGGCCCGGCCAAAATAAGTGGTGGCCCGTGCTCACAGCACTTCGGGTGTGGCTAGTGGCGCCCGCGTCCTCGTCGTCCTCGTCGTCCTCGTCGTCCTCGTAGAAGCAGCCGGGATTCGGGCTCGCCCTCACTCGATTCTGGCCGCACGGACACGTAACCAGGTTGCCTCTATCACGCCCGCACGCCCACGATACATTCGCCGCGTCGCTGTACCGATAATCTTGAACGTGCCCTTGCAAGTGTCGATGTTTCCGCATGTCGCCTCATCTCCATACAGGGCAAATGGCTTGCAGTGGTCCATCATAAGAGTGGCGGAGCCACCGATGACAACCCCGCCCGTCGTAGCCGGACTCCCTTGCACAATCAGCGCCTTACGCATGGATGTGCCCGTCGTCACCTCGGCCCACCGACCGGTCCGGAATTGCCTCAGGCGGATATTCAACCCCAAAGTCATCCTGTAACGTATCGACAATCCAGTCCCGATTGCCCAGAAGGAACTCCCCCGGCGCGAACGGTTCGTTATACAAAGCGGCGGCAAACCCTTCACCGTCAACGATGCTGGCTCCGCGCTCCCCACGCGAGCTGAGGGTGGCGAAAAGCCGGGCCGACGCTTCCCGATTGTTATTCATTGCTATCCCTTTCCTGTTTGCATGTGCGAATGGCACCGCGTCACGCTAACGCAAACCGGAAAAAGGAATCAATGAGACAAGTGATGTTGTTGATAAGGAGTGCAAAATATAGCTGACATGTCGATGTTGCGACGTCTCTCACAGCGGAGGGCTCTGCTATCCGCAGGCGCTTCTGCTCACCCGTCCCCCGGCGAAGACTTCCGCGCTAACGTTGGCGCCCGATGCCACCGCGCACGGTCGCGGCGGGCGTCATCCTGCGGCGCTGGGCAATTTCACCGATCGGGCGCAGCTTTCCCACCTCGGTGCAATCTTCATATGAAGCCCTCGACAGCCGAGAGCCGGCGAAATCGCAAACGGATTCACAGATTCGAAGATTTCACGCATCGGCCGCCACGCAGTGTACGAAGGCGCCGGAACCGCCGCAGCACGACGGTGTCGCCAGCGCGCTTCCATTCGTCTACAGTAATACGCTGTCACTCACGCAATTCAACGCAAAACGGGAGCAGGCCAATGCAGCTGATCGGCATGATGGATTCACCGTACGTCCGGCGCGTCGCCATTTCGCTGTCGGTGCTCGGATTGCCGTTCGAGCACCAAAGCGTATCGGTTTTCCGCCATTTCGACGCGTTTGCGCGAATCAATCCCGTCGTGAAGGCGCCGACTTTCATCGCCGACGACGGCACGATGCTCATCGACTCGTCGCTGATTCTCGACTATCTGGATCATCTGAGCCCGCCGGAGAAGCGACTGATGCCTGCCGAAACAGGCGCGCGCATGAAGGCGCTGAGCCTGATCGGCTTCGCGCTCGCGGCCTGCGAAAAGACGATGCAGAACGTCTACGAAGTGAATCTTCGGCCTGCCGAACGGCAACATCAGCCGTGGATCGAGCGCGTACAGGGGCAACTGTTCGCCGCCTATGAGCATCTGGAACAGGCGATCGCGGGTCGCGAAGGCAATGGCTGGCTGTTCGGCGAGCGTCTGATGCAGCCGGATATAAGCCTGGCCGTCGCATGGCGATTCCAGCAGTTCATGCTGCCCGACGTCGTGACGCCGGACCGTTTTCCCGCGCTCGCCGCCTTCTCGGCGCGCGCCGAAGCGCTGCCGCCGTTTGTCGCAGCTCCCCTCGAATGACCGTTCGCCCGGCGCTCGACGAGGCTGCGCAAGGGGTTGCGCGATTGTTCCGTGGCGGCGACAACTATCTTCGCGTTTAGCTCATTTATCACTAACTATCGGCTCTCTACAATTCACCCGATCGAAACTTGTATGCGTATCGACGCCGCACCGGAACACGCGGCGTCATGTGATGGGGAATGGCCATGAGAGCGATTATCGAACGTCAGCTGTATCACCCGGCAGTGGTGCTGCCGATGGTTTCGCTCATCCAGATCATGGTCCAGGTCGACTTCAATCTGAGCCAGGCGGGCTTCGTGGTCGCGACGCACGGCGCGCGCGCCGCGCTGCAGCGCTCGCGCGAGCTGCTTTGCTCGCTGCATCACTGCGACGCATGAACGGCGCGGCGTAACGGACCGCCACGCACGGACTGGCATCAGGAGGATTCGCGACCCATCACTTCAGCCGATGGCATCGAGGCGTAAGATGACCGACTCGCACACGCGTTTCGGGAGGGTCTGCCATGCCACAGCACTTCGACGCCATTGTGATCGGCACGGGACAAGGCGGCTCGCCGCTCGCCGTGCGGCTCGCTGAAAACGGCCGCAAGACGGCCGTGATCGAGCGCGACAAGTTCGGCGGTACGTGTGTGAACGTCGGCTGCACGCCGACCAAGGCGTATGTCGCAAGCGCGCGCGCCGCGCATGTGGCGCGGCGCGCCGCCGACTACGGCGTGCGCATCGGCGGCGACGTCACCGTCGATCTCGCGCAGGTGAAGGCGCGCAAGGACAAAATCATCGGGCAATCGCGCACGGGCGTCGAAGGCTGGCTGCGCGGCACGGAGAACGTCACGGTATTCAAGGGGCATGCGCGCTTCACCCATCCGCACACGCTCGCTATCACCGATCCTGAAACAGGCAATCTGCTCGCCGAGCTGAGCGCGGACGACATCTTCATCAACACGGGCACGCGCTCCGTGATTCCGCCGCTCGACGGCCTCGAGCGCATCCGCTATCACACCAACTCCACGTTGCTCGATCTGACCGAATTGCCCGAGCATCTGGCCATTGTCGGCGGCAGCTATATCGCACTCGAATTCGCGCAAGTGTTTCGCCGCTTCGGCAGCCGCGTGACGGTGATCGTGCGCGGATCGCGCGTGCTCGCGCGCGAGGACGAAGACTTCGCGCGCAACGTGCAACAGGTGCTTGCGCGCGAAGGCATCGTGTTTCGTCTCGGCAGCGAGCCGTCGCGGGTCGAGCCGCTGCTGGCCAATGGCGACGGCGTGCGGCTGTTCTTCGGCGCCGATGCCGAGCCCCTCGAAGCGTCGCATGTGCTGTTTGCCACGGGCCGCCGCCCGAATACCGACGATCTCGGTCTCGACGCCGCCGGCGTCCACGTCGACGCGCACGGCACGATTCCCGTCGATGGCCAGCTGCGCACCAATGTGCCCGGCATCTGGGCGATCGGCGACGCGAACGGTCGCGGCGCGTTCACGCATACCTCTTATGACGACTACCAGATCGTGTCGGCGAATCTCTTCGACGGCGGCAAGCGCAGCGTCGACGATCGCATCATGGCGTACGCGGTGTTCGTCGATCCGCCGCTCGCGCGCGTCGGTATGTCGGAGCACGAGGTGCGTCAAAGCGGCCGCGACGCGCTGATCGCGACGATGCCGATGACGCGCGTGGGCCGCGCGCGCGAGAAGGGCGAGACCGACGGCTTCATGAAGGTGCTGGTCGACCGCGCGTCGAAGCAGATACTCGGTGCGACGATCTACGGCGTCGACGGGGACGAGGCGATTCACACGTTCATCGACATCATGACGGCGCGCGCCCCCTACACGACGCTGCAGTTCGCCATGCACATCCATCCGACCATCAGCGAGCTCGTTCCGACACTGCTCGACCGGCTCGCGCCGATGAAGTGAGGCGCCCATATGCAACTGCAGACGGGGAATCTGTTTAGCGGCGAAGCGAAGCGCGACGGCGACGAACACATCGACATGCTCGTCACCGGGCAGCGGCTGAACGTGGAGCGCATCGTATCGATGGGGCACGCGAGCCCGGAAGGCTTCTGGTACGACGACTCGCGCGCCGAATGGGTGGCGCTGCTGTCGGGCGCGGCCGTGCTCGAATTCGAGGAGGACGCCATGCTGCACGACATGCGTCCCGGCGACTACGTGCTGATCGAGCCGCATTGCCGGCACCGCGTGGCGTGGACGCACGAGCAGGAGCAGACCGTGTGGCTCGCGATCTACCACGAGCCGTGATCGCGAGCGGCGCACACAAGGTCAAGCGCTGCATTTGACTATGATCGACAGGCAGCGGCGTGTTCGCGGATAATCGGCGGCGGCGCGCGCCCTTGCGCACCGGTCGACAACAACGCTATTCGCAACGGGAACTGCACAGATGGGCAAAGGACGAGTCGAAGCCTTCAGCGATGGCGTGATCGCCATCATCATCACGATCATGGTCCTCGAACTGAAGGTGCCGGACGGCTTCGAACTCGAAGCGCTGCGCCCCGTGATCCCCATCTTTCTCGCCTACGTGCTGAGCTTTCTGTACGTCGGCATCTACTGGAACAATCATCACCACACGTTCCATGCGGTGCAGAAAGTGACGGGCGGCGTGCTGTGGGCGAACCTGCACCTGCTGTTCTGGCTGTCGCTGTTGCCCGCGATCACGCACTGGATCGGCGAGAGCCATCTGGCCGCATGGCCGACTGCGCTATACGGCATCGACCTGTTCATGTGCGCGATGGCGTACTTCATTCTGACGCACGTGCTGATCCGTCATCACGGACCGGACTCGACGATTGCACGCGCGCTCGGCCGCGACTTCAAGGGCAAGATTTCCGTCGTGATCTATCTGGCGGGCGTGGCGCTTGCATTCGTCGCGCCGTGGATCTCGGTTGTGCTCTATACGCTGTGTGCCGTGATGTGGCTCGTGCCCGACCGCCGCATCGAACTGCTCGTCGAGGAATAGCCGATGATGCTCGCGCTGAAGCTCGCGCTCGTGCCGGGCTTTCTCGCTGCGCTGACGATCGCGGGGCGCGTGTGGGGACCGTCGGTGGCGGGTTGGCTGGCGGGCTTGCCCGTCGTCGCGGGTCCGATCGTGCTGCTTCTTGCGCTCGAGCGCGGCCCGGTGTTTGCGTTGCAGGCATCGGCGGCATCGATTGCCGCGATTGCCGCGTCGGAAGCATTCAACTTAGCCTATGCGTGGACGTGCCGCTTCATGCGGTGGCCGTTCGCGCTGATCGCGGGACTTGCCGTGTGGGCGCTAGTCGCCGTGTTGCTGACGCATTTGCCCGCGTCGCTTGGCTGGTCGCTGGCTGCCGCGTGCGGCGCGGTGGCGCTCGCGCAAGCAGGCTTGCCGCGCGTCGACGGCGTGGCGCCCGCCGCGCGGCTCGGTTATCTGGATCTCGGGTCGCGCATGCTGGCAGGCGCGCTGCTGACGCTCGCCGTGACGTCGCTGTCGGCGTCGATGGGCGCCGCGTGGAGCGGCGTGCTGTCGGTGTTTCCGCTGCTCGCCATCGTGCTCGCGGCGTCGGCGCAGCGCGCGCACGGCGCGGACTTCGTCGCGCTGCTGATGCGCGGCATGGTGATCGGGCGCGCCTCGTTCGCGGCATTCTTTGCAGTGGTCGCGCTGACGTTGCCGACGCTCGGCGTGCTGCCCGCGTTCGCATGCGGCGCGCTCGCCTCCGTGCTCGTGCAGGGCGCGACGAAGGGGATGATCTCGATGTCCGGCAAGCCCCGCGCGCCTGCCGCGGCGCTCGATTGAACGGGAGTTCGCATCATGAAGAGGCTCCGTGCGCAAACCTCCCGCATCGGTCTGATCTCCGATACGCACAATCTCGTGCGTCCCGAGGCGCTGGCATGGCTCGCCGGATGCGACGCCATCGTCCACGCGGGCGATATCTGTAATCAGGCGGTGCTCGACGCGCTCGGGCGGATTGCTCCGTTGACGGTCGTGCGCGGCAACAACGACACGGGCGACTGGGCCGCGTCGATCCCGCCGCATGCGACGCTCGACGTGCAGCAGGTGAAGATCCTGGTCGTCCACGATATCGCCGATGTGCCGCGCAACGTGCGCGAAGAAGGCGCGCGCGTGGTCGTGACGGGGCATTCGCACAAGCCGCTCGTCGTCGAGCGCGACGGTCTGCTGTTGGTCAATCCCGGCAGCGCGGGGCCGCGCCGCTTCAAGCTGCCGATTTCCGTGGGTATGCTGACGGTCGACGGCGCAAACGTCGAGGCCACGCTCCACACGCTGACGGCATAAAAAAACGGGTCAGCCGAAGCTGACCCGTTTCAGTCGATACGCGGTGACGTCTGCCCGTGACGTCTGTGCCGCTTATGTGTGCGTTCAGGCGCGCACAGCACCCGCCGCCGCATACGCTTCTTCGAGTTCCGCCGCCTCGCGCTCGCCGCGCAGCACGGCGTGCGCTTCAGCACGCGTTGCCACGCACGGACCGGAGCCGAGCAGCGGCTTGCGCGCCGTTTCGCGCAGCGCGAGCACCGACACGATGCCGATCAGCGACGCGCCCATCAGATAGTACGCGGGCATCATCAGGTTGCCCGTGCGGTCGACGAGCCACGCCGTGACGAGCGGCGTCGTGCCGCCGAACAGCGACACCGAGATGTTGAAGCCGATCGCGAGCGCGCCGTAGCGGATCTTCGTCGGGAAGAGGGCGGGCAGCGACGAAGGCATGACGCCCGTGAACGTCGACAGCAGCGCGCCGAGAATCAGCAGGCCGCCGAACACGGGCAGCACCGCACCCGTGCGGATCAGCAGCAGCGCCGGAATCGACAGCGCGAACAGGCCCACGCAGCCGAACAGCATCACCGGCTTGCGGCCGATCTTGTCCGACAGGTGACCGGCGTAGAGCGTCATCGGCATCATCAGCACCATCACGAGCAGCACGATGAACAGGCCGTGCGATTCATTGAAGTGCAGCGTCGCCGACAGATAGCTCGGCAGATACGACAGCGCCATGTAGTCGGTGACGTTGAAGATCAGCACGAGGCCGACGCACAGCAACAGCGGCTTCCACTGCTGCGCGAGCAGTTCGGCGAAGCTCTGCTTCGGGCGCGACTTCTCGTCGGCTTCGCGCGCTTCGGCTTCCTTCTTGAACGCGGGTGTTTCTTCGAGCTTCATCCGGATGTACAGACCCACCAGCCCCAGCGGACCGGCGATGAAGAACGGCACACGCCAACCCCACGACAACAGCGCTTCCTGCGACAGCGAAGCCGTCAGCACGGCGACCGTGCCCGCGCCGAGGATATAGCCGACCAGCGTGCCAAATTCGAGGAAGCTGCCCGCGAAGCCGCGGCGGCGATCCGTCGAGAACTCGGCGATGAAGGTGGCCGCGCCGCCGTATTCGCCGCCCGTCGAAAAGCCTTGCACGAGGCGCGCGACCAGCAGCAGCGCGGGCGCGAGAATGCCAATCGAGCCGTAGCTTGGGATCAGGCCGATCGCAAACGTGCCGAGCGCCATCATGATCATTGTCATCGCGAGCACGCGCTGACGGCCGATCCTGTCGCCGAGCGGCCCGAACACCATGCCGCCGATCGGGCGCACGACGAACGCGGCCGCGAACGTGCCGAAGGTCGCGATCAGCTGCGCCGACGGGCTGCTCGCCGGGAAGAACACCTTGCCGAGGGTCACGGCGATGTAGCTGTACACGCCGAAGTCGAACCATTCCATCGCGTTGCCGAGCGCCATCGCGCCGACGGCACGCTTGAGAAGGGAGTTGTCGACGACGGTGATGTCGTCGAGAGTCAGGCTGTTGTCTTTGTTGTTATGTCGCCAGAAGCCGTTGCTGGATGCCGTCAAGGTTAATGCTCCTATGACTGCGGCCGAACGCGCACAGGCGTTCCGCCACGGATTGCCGGAAGTGCAGTTTCGCGAGCGCTCGATGGCGCATAGGCGCGCAAAGGCACGAAGCCTGGCACGGACCACACAAAGGCGTGCTGCGCAGGCGTGCATAAGCACATCGCGCAGGAAAAAGTAACGCCCGTGCATTGCGGAGGTCGTCGCGGAAATGCACTCGTTGGTTGCTGCTAAACGTTGGTACCCGCGTGGCCTTGCAGGGGGGCAGATACCGGAGGACGCTTGCGCATGCAATGCGCTCGCGCCGCTTGAAAAGGCTTGAAACGAAAAAGGCCGGTGAGGCGTCGCTCTGGACCGCGCGGATCAAGGCCGCACGACTTGCAACGGAACGACCGACAAGCCTTCTTGTATAAAAAACAATCCAATCCCACCCGGCAAACACGCCACGCCTAAGGTTGAACTGAACGCGAATGAAGGAGTAATGCTGTCAAAACGATGCACATGATAGCACGATAACCGAGGATCGCGCAAACGGCTGGCTGGGCGCGGGTCACGCGGACGCGCGCAATCCGTTGTCAGGCGCGGGATTGCGCGATTTCGGCGGGTGCTGAAAAGACCGTTCGGGATTAACGGTTTCGTTCATTTTATGGGTCCGTCGGCGCAAATGCGCCCCGGCCGTCAGACGCGCTAATCGGTCCGGAATACGTCCGCCCAGACCGAAAAAAGGACGAAAAAAATCCGCGCCCGGGCGCGGATTGCCGGCGTGCCGTGTGGCGGCTGAAATGGGCCGCTCAGCTTTGCGCAGGCGGCACGTAGCCGGAAGCCTGATCGGCGCCTTCGCCGAAGAAGAACTTTTCCGTCTGCTTCATCAGATACTGGCGCGCGCGCGGGTCGGCCATGTTCAGTCGGTTTTCGTTGATCAGCATGGTTTGCTGCTTGAGCCACTGCTGCCATGCTTCCTTCGAAATGCTCTCGTAGATCCGTTTGCCGAGTTCGCCCGGCAACGGCGGGAAATCGAGACCTTCGGCTTCCTTGCCGAGCTTCGTGCATTGAACCATGCGAGTCATGCTGTGCTTCTCCTGTAATCGGTGGGGTGCGGCGTCGCGTTATTGTGCGCGCTCAGAGCTGTTTCATCAGCACGAGCGACTTGCGCTGCCAGTTGTAGAGCCGGCGGCGGTCTTCGGGCAGGTCGTCGACCGTGACCTTGACGAAGCCGCGCTTGAGGAACCAGTGCTCGGTGCGCGTCGTCAGCACGAAGATGCGCGTGAGGCCGCGCGCCCGCGCGCGCTGCTCGATGCGCTTGAGCAGCCGCTCGCCGTCGCCCGTGCCTTGCGCTTCGGGTGCGACCGTCAGGCACGCCATTTCGCCGATGCGCTCCTGCGTGTACGGATAAAGCGCCGCGCAGCCGAACAGCACGCCATCGTGCTCGATCACCGAGAAATGGTCGATGTCGCGCTCGATCTGGTGACGGCCGCGCCGCACCAGCGTGCCGTCGGATTCGAGCGGCTCGATCAGCGCGAGAATGCCGCCCACGTCGTCGGGCGTCGCTTCGCGCAGGCTTTCGAGGTTCTCGTACGAGATCATCGTGCCGACGCCGTCGTGCAGGAACAGTTCCAGCAGCAGGCTGCCGTCGAGCGCGTACGGAATGATGTGCGCCCGCGCCACGCCGCCGCGGCATGCGCGAATAGAGTGCTTCAGATAGAAGCCCGCGTCGCCCGTCACGGCGCCGCTTTCCTGCAGACGATAGGCGTCGTCGAGCGACAGTTCGCGGATCAGCGCGCCTTCTTCGTCGAGCAGGCCTTCCGTTTCGGTGAGGAACACGATCTTGTCGGCGCGCAGCGCGATCGCGGCCGCCGACGCGACATCTTCCATCGACAGATTGAACGCCTCGCCCGTCGGCGAGAAGCCGAGCGGCGACAGCAGCACCAGCTTGCGGCTCGCGAGCGAATGACGGATCGACTCGGCATCGATCTTGCGCACGACACCCGTGTGCTGGAAATCGACCCCGTCCAGAATGCCGACGGGCCGCGCCGTCACGAAGTTGCCCGACACCACGCTGATGTGCGCGTGCGCCATCGGCGTGTTCGGCAAGCCCTGGCTGATCGCCGCCTCGATGTCGAGACGCACTTCGCCGGCCGCTTCCTTCGCGGATTCGAGCGCGCGCGCGTCGGTGATGCGCATGCCGTGCGAGAACTCGGACTCGACGCCGTGCAGGCTCATCTGCTCTTCGACCTGCGGGCGCGAGCCGTGCACGAGGACGATCTGGATGCCCATTGCCTGCAGCAGCGCGATATCGGACACGAGCGCGTTGAGCCGCCCCTCGTGTACGACCTCGCCGCCGAAACCGACGACGAACGTCTTGTTTCGGAACGCATGGATGTACGGCGCGACCGATCGCATCCAGTCGACGAATTGCGCGTGCTGCAGCAGGGCTTCCGCGTCGCCGGACGAGGCCGGGGAGCTGGCGGGCGTGGGGACGAGGTCGGTTTGGGAATTCATGCCCCGGATTATAATGCGCCCCCATGTCGAATGTACCCAAAAGCTCCACGGGAGCCGATACGAAAAACGCCGCCGATGACGCTGCGAAAGAGGCGCCGGACACGGCGTCACGCGATGGCCGCGACGCGGCGCGTCGTGACGTTTCCGTGAATCCTGCGCATGCGCCGCGCCAGGACGCGCCTGCGGGGGGCGTCGCGCAGAAAAATGCAGGCGGCGAGGCGTCGAAGGGCGCTCGTGCGGAGCGGGCGCGCAATCCGCGGCGAGACCAGCAGGGCCGCGCTGCCCGACCGCAACAAGGACAGCATCCAGGTAAGCAACAGCAGGCCCAGCAGGGCCAGCAAGGCGCCCCGCGCGCCCGCCACGAGGGCGACGGCGTGGCGCGCAATGTGCCGCGCGAGCCGCGCAGGCCCGCGCGCGTGGTCGAGCCGAATCCCGTTCCGCCCATCACGTTTCCGGAAGCGCTGCCCGTCTCGGGCCGGCGCGACGAAATCGCGCGTGCGATCGAGCGCAATCAGGTCGTGATCGTCAGCGGCGAAACGGGCTCGGGCAAGACCACGCAGTTGCCGAAGATCTGTCTCGCGCTCGGACGCGGGCTCGGCGCGGGCGGCAGCGGTCTGATCGGTCATACGCAGCCGCGCCGGATCGCGGCGTCGGCGACGGGCAGGCGCATCGCCGAAGAACTCGGCACGCCGTTCGGCGAAGTGGTCGGCTACAAGGTGCGTTTCACCGACAATCTCGCGCCCGGTGCGTCCGTCAAACTGATGACGGACGGCATCCTGCTCGCGGAAACGCAGACCGATCCGCTGCTGAAGGCCTACGACACGCTGATCATCGACGAAGCGCACGAGCGCAGCCTGAACATCGATTTTCTGCTCGGCTATCTGAAGGAGATCTTGCCGAAGCGGCCCGATCTGAAACTGATCGTGACGTCGGCGACCATCGACGCCGATCGCTTCGCACGCCATTTCGGCAGCGACGAGAAGCCCGCGCCCGTGATCGAAGTGAGCGGGCGTCTGTACCCCGTCGAAGTGCGCTACCGGCCCGTTGCCGAGGATTCACCTGCGGTGAAATCGGCGGAAGGCAATGCGCGCGAGCGGCCGAAAAGCCAGCGCGAAACCGACCGCGACCTGATGGACGCGATCGTCGAAGCCGCCGACGAACTGTGCCGCGAAGGCCCCGGCGACGTGCTCGTGTTTCTGCCCGGCGAGCGCGAAATCCGCGACGCGGCGGAAGCGTTGCGCAAGCATCATCCGCCGCACACGGAGATTTTGCCGCTGTTCGCGCGGCTGTCGGCGGCGGAGCAGGAGCGCGTGTTCCGTCCGTCGAACACGCGGCGCATCGTGCTCGCGACCAACGTCGCGGAAACCTCGCTGACGGTGCCGGGCATCCGCTATGTGATCGACACGGGTCTTGCGCGCGTGAAGCGCTACTCGTATCGCAACAAGGTCGAGCAGCTGCAGGTCGAGTCGATCTCGCAAGCGGCGGCGAACCAGCGGGCAGGGCGCTGCGGCCGTGTCGCCGACGGCATCTGCATCCGTCTATATGACGAAGCGGATTTTCAGGGCCGTCCGCGTTTCACGGACCCGGAGATTTTGCGTTCGTCGCTCGCGGCCGTGATTTTGCGGATGAAGTCGCTGCACCTGACGGCGATCGAAACGTTCCCGTTCATCGAGCCGCCGCCGGGCCGCGCGATCGCGGACGGCTACCAGCTGCTCAACGAACTCGGCGCTGTCGACGACGACAACGCGCTCACGCCGCTTGGCCGCGAACTCGCGCGGCTGCCGCTCGACCCGCGCGTCGGCCGGATGATTCTCGCCGCGCGCGACCAGCAGTCGCTTGCCGAAGTGCTCGTGATCGCCAGCGCGCTGTCGGTGCAGGACCCGCGCGACCGCCCTATCGACGCGCAGGAGCAGGCCGACCAGGCGCATCGGAAGTTCGCCGACGAGCGCTCCGAGTTCCTGCAATGGCTGAAGATCTGGGCGTGGTTCGAAGAGGCCGTCGCGCACAAGAAGTCGAACAAACAGCTGACCGACGCCTGCCGGCAGAACTTTCTGTCGCATCTGCGTCTGCGCGAGTGGCGCGACGTGCACTCGCAGTTGCTGACGGTGGTGCGCGAGCACGGCTGGCGTCTGAACGAGAGTGAGGCGACGTTCGAGCAGATCCATCTCGCGCTGCTGACGGGCCTGCTCGGCAACATCGGCCTGAAAGCCGACGACGAGCCGTATTACCTCGGCGCGCGCGGCATCAAGTTCTATCTGTGGCCCGGCTCGGCGCTTGTGAAGAAAGCGGGCAAGTGGGTGATGGCGGCCGAACTCGTCGAGACGAGCCGCCTGTACGCGCGCTGCATTGCGAAGATCGAACCGGAATGGGTCGAGCGCGTGGGCGCGCATCTGCTGAAGAAGTCGCTGTCCGAGCCGCATTGGGAAAAGCGCGCGGCGCAGGTGACGGCGTTCGAGCGCGCGATGCTGTACGGCTTGCCTGTCTATCACCGGCGGCGCGTGAGCTTCGGCAAGCAGGACCCCGCGCGCGCGCGCGAACTGTTCATTCGCGGTGCGCTGGTGGAGGGCGAATTCGACACGAAGCTCGCGTTCTTCGCGCACAACCGCAAGCTGCTCGCCGATATCGAGCAACTGGAGCACAAGTCGCGCCGCCAGGACGTGCTGGTTGACGACGAACTGATCCACGCGTTCTACGATCAGGCGATCCCGAGCGGCATCTACACGGGCGCCGCGTTCGAGCGCTGGTATCGCGACGAAGTGAAGAAGAGCGGGCAGCAGGAAGACAAGCTGCGCCTGCTGTATCTGTCGCGCGACGATCTGATGCGCCACGAGGCGGCAGGTGTCACGACCGACCTGTTTCCGAAGCGCATGACGATGTCGGGCGTCGAGATGGCGCTGACGTATCACTTCGAACCGGGCTCGCCGCGCGACGGCGTGACGCTCGCCGTGCCGCTGTATGCGCTGAATCAGGTGGATGCGCGGCGCGTCGAATGGCTCGTGCCTGGCATGCTGAAGGAGAAGACGCAACAGTTGCTGAAGTCGTTGCCGCAGAAGCTGCGCCGTCATGTGGTGCCGTTGCCCGAGTTCGCGGCGGCTTTCGTCGATCGGCACGGCGGACCGAAATTCGGCGCGTGCGGTCTGCTCGACACGCTGATCGCGGACGTGCGCGAGCAGACGCAGGTCGCCATGAAGCAGTCGGACTTCAAGCTCGAAACGCTCGCGCCGCACCTGTTCATGAACTTCAAGGTGATCGACGAGCACGGGCGACAGCTCGCGATGGGCCGCAATCTCGCGCAGCTTCGCGCCGAGCTGGGCAGCCAGGCGCAACAGCATTTCCAGAAGATCGCGGCGAGCGCGGCGGGCGCGGCGCTGGCGAACGCGGCGTCCGGCGGCGGCGATGCGTCCGCGCGGGACGGCGCAGCGGG
>NZ_JACFYJ010000249.1:0-1309 GCF_037126505.1 Paraburkholderia bengalensis | reverse complement strand
ATTTCTTCACAGTGCCAGGCATAACGGGAGGTGCGCTGTGTTTCATCCCACTCACTCATTACGTCTTACAGGGGCCGCGCGGCCCCACGTGCGGCTTTACATGACGGTGGCAGTAGCGTGTCTGACTGGCTTTCCGGGCGCAGACGCAATCGCGGCTTCCACGTCTCCTGCTGCTTCCGCGACCGCTGGGTCCGCAGTAGCGCCGGCCGCGGCGCCCGCGAAATACGGGCGCGTTGCGCCCGACGGCGCCAGCTCCACGACCGATTTCCCCGCGATCGTCAAGCGTTATGGACCGGCTGTCGTGAACATCCGTGCGACGCCCCTTCGGAAAGCGCCCGCACAGGGCCCAGTCCCCGAAGCGGTCGACAACCAGGACCCCATCTTCGCTTTCTTCAAACAGGCGGTGCCGCAGACGCAAGACGGACAAAGCGGTGAACCGCGTGCGATATCGGGGGCCGGTTCGGGGGTTATCGTAAGCCCGAACGGTCTCATTCTCACGACGGCCAATGTCGTTGGTCAGTCTGATGAGGTGACCGTGCGGCTGACTGACCGCCGCGAGTTCAAGGGAAAAGTCGTGGCCGTCGATGCGCAAAGCGACCTCGCCGCGATCCAGATCGACGCGACGAAGCTGCCCACCGTCAAGCTCGGCGACTCGACGCGCGTGCGTGTCGGCGAGCAGGTGCTCACAATCGGGTCGCCAGACAGTTATCAGAACACCGTCACTGTAGGTTTCGTCAGCGCGACCTCGCGCACGCTCGCCGATGGCACGACATTCCCGTTCTTCCAGACCGACGTGTCGCTGAACCCGGACAATACGGGCGGCCCAGTGTTCAATCGCGCCGGGGAGGTGGTCGGCATCAGCGTGCAGGTGTATGGCGATGCCGACCGCTTTCAGAGCCTCACGTTCGCGATCCCGATCAATCTTGCGCGCAAAGTGCGCGCTCAACTGCAAGACCCGCAAGGCCTGGTCGAGAACGCGCCCGGCAATCTTGGCATCCAGGTGCAGGACGTGGACCAGAATCTGGCGAGCGCCTTCGGTCTGCCGCGTGCGGCGGGCGCGCTGGTGATTTCCGTCGTTCCCGGCAGCCCGGCAGCGGCGAGCAGGCTGAGGCCCGGCGACGTGGTCGTGCAGTTCGGCGGCCACCCGATCGGAGACGCATCTGATGTCGTCGAGCAGGACGCGGCGCTTCATTCCGGCATGCGAATTCCGTTGAAGCTGATCCGCAACCGTAAGCAGGTTACGGTGATGGTGAATCTCGGCACATCGACGCAAGGCGACGATGCAAATGCGGACGCTGGAAGGGTTGAG
>NZ_JACFYJ010000248.1:0-1334 GCF_037126505.1 Paraburkholderia bengalensis | reverse complement strand
GAGCTAAAGTCGAAAGTGGTGTACGGGGGATTGGGGCGAAGGATTGAAGGCGGTGGAGGATTCAGCTGAGAATCTGATTGTCGAAGTCGGAAACCAGCAAACAACAAACCATCCACCATGAGCAAGTTTACGGAAAAAGAAGTCGTTGGTCTATCGGGAGTCGGTCTGGGTCTGGACGAACTGGTGCGGCACGGCGCCCGGCAGGTGATTCAACAGGCAATCGAAGCGGAGTTGTCGGCGCTGCTGGAACGGTTCGAGAACGTCAAGACCATGCATGGGCAACGCGCCGTGGTGCGCAACGGCTACTTGCCGGAGCGCGAAGTGTTGACGGCGGCCGGGCCGATTCCGGTGAAGGTGCCGAAGGTTCGCGATCGGTCAGGATCAGGCGTGAAGTTCAATTCATCGATAGTGCCGCCGTATGTGCGCAAGTCGCCGCGTGTGAGCGCCGCGTTGCCGTGGCTTTATCTGAAAGGCATCTCAACGGGCGACATGGGCGAGGCGCTGGGCGTGCTGCTCGGTGATGACGCGAAAGGCCTGTCGGCCAATGTGGTGAGCCGTCTGAAAGCGCAATGGGCCGAGGATCACGCGAGCTGGAGCCGACGTGATCTGTCGAAATCGCGCTACGTGTACTGGTGGGTCGACGGTATTCACACCGGGCTGCGAAGCGAAAATTCAGACGGGCAATGCCTGCTGGTGATCATCGGCGTGAGGCCGGATGGACGCAAGGAGCGTGTGGCGATCGGCGACGGATATCGCGAGTCGAAAGCGTCGTGGCAGGAGTTGCTGCTCGACCTGAAATCGCGAGGCCTGCAGGCTGGTCCGCTGCTGGCCATTGGCGATGGCGCGATGGGCTTCTGGGCCGCACTGGAGGAAGTGTTTCCCGCGACGCGAGGCCAGCGCTGCTGGTTCCACAAAATGGGCAACGTCCTGAACGCGCTGCCGAAGTCGCAGCAAGGCAAAGCCAAAGCAGATCTGCAGGCGATCTGGATGGCCGCCACGCGCGCCGACGCGCATGCCGCCTTCGATCGTTTCGTGACGATCTATGCGGCAAAGTACCCCAAGGCCACTGAGACGTTGAAGAAGGATCGCGAAAGCCTGCTTGCCTTCTATGACTTCCCGGCCGACCACTGGCAGCATCTGCGAACGACAAACGCGATCGAGTCGACGTTCGCGACAGTGCGCCACCGCACTACGCGAACGCGCAACTGCGTGTCGCGAGCGACCTTCCTGGGTCTGGCATTCAAGCTGATCGAGGAAGCCGAGAAAACCTGGCGCCGTATCAACGGCCCTGAACAGATCAAGCTGTTGCTGGAGGGCATTGCCTTCAAGGACGG
>NZ_JACFYJ010000247.1:0-1430 GCF_037126505.1 Paraburkholderia bengalensis | reverse complement strand
TAATGCCGTTCAGTTAAGGTCTTTTCTGAGGTACCGAACGGTGTAACGTGAAGGGCGGGATTTGACGACCCGGTCGCATGCGCGGCCGGGTCGTTTGTCATTGGGAAGTGACTTCAGCCGTTCACGCAGACGCTGCAGACAGGCGGGCAGTTTTGCGTAGGCCGGGGTGACGGCAGCCCACATCATTTCGTGCTGGATCGTATGGAGGGCTCGCACGAAGCTGATATCGGTCGGCGCGAGTTTCGCTTCCCATGCGGCGCAGGCAATCTCGCGGCGAACCAGGTTATAGGCGATCAACGCGCCCCATATTTCCTGATACACCCCTTCGACGGTGCGGCTGCGCAAGGTCAACTCCGAGCCCAGCATCGATTGCTTGAGCTCCCCGTAACTGGTTTCGATCTGCCAGCGGCGCTCGTAGCAGGCAACGATATCAGCAGGTTTGAAGCGTCGGCGATCCCCCAGCGAAGTCAGCAGCACGCGTTCGCGTCCGCGCGCGTCGATGGTGCGGATCGCCCGCGCATTCCAGAATTCGGGCAAAGCCGGACACTTCTTGCGGGCCTGCGGTGAGACGCGCATGCGCACCGTCGCATCGTCAGCGGTACCGGAGATCACTTCCCAGCAGGTATTGGCTTTGGCTGGAATCAGGAAGTGGCGATTGCGCGCGTTCATCGTCAGGCCACACAGGATTTCTGCAGCCAGAAAGCCCTTGTCGAACACCGTCAGCGAGTCTTCCGGGATCTGCGGCAGCAGGCTTTTGGCGTACACCATTTCGTTGGTGTCGTAGCGACCGAAATTGATATCCGCGACCAGATGGGTCGGAATCGCAGTGAGCGTCACGGCGCGCACCTGCGGATAACTGGCCACCTTGCCACTGGCATAACCTTGCGCACCAAAGTGCTCACGGTTGGCCGGGCTGTCGGGCGTGCGCAGCGTGGTGCCGTCCATCGCCCACAGACTCAAGCCCTTGAACGCATGATGAGCCGCGTCCTGAGTCGTCCAGGCCCGTGCTGTCTGCTCAAACAGCCACGCCATCGGTGCCTCGCCGATGCGTTGGCGCGCCTGCGCCGCCGCGCTCTTGCTGACAAACGGCGCGGCCTGGTTGGGCAAGGCCAGATCGAGACCGTCGAGCACCTCACTGATCGACCAGTGACGGTACATTGCCAATGCGATCACCAGCCAGACCACCTGCTCAGCAGGCAAGCGCCGGCGCCGGATACTCGCTGCGCCCGTGGCCTGCACCGCGCGCTCGATCCACTCGTAGGGCAGATGCTCGGCCAGCCGGCTCAGGTCGGCCGGCTGTTGCGCTTCGAGCAGGAAGGTCAGGTGACTGGAGAGCATCGCGCTGAAAAGTTAACAGCTCGGCGCCTCGTTTACAACACCTCCCGCGTCAAAAGCAAAAATGCCGTTCAGTGCTTAACTGAACGGCATTA
>NZ_JACFYJ010000246.1:0-1482 GCF_037126505.1 Paraburkholderia bengalensis | reverse complement strand
TAGAGAATGAAAGGGACTTCCCCGTCCCGAGGCTGCGGCGGAAGCCGCGAGTCGGCATCAATGTGCCAAGATGAAGTTGCGAACGTTCATCGACACCAGCGAGAGGGGAAGTCCATGCCTATTGTCACTATCGGAATCGATCTTGCCAAGAATGTTTTCGCCGTTCACGGCGTGAATGAGGCCGGCAAAGCGATGCTGGTCAAGCCACGTGTTCCGCGCGATCAGTTGGCGATGTTGATTGCGCAGTTGCCGCCGTGCATCATCGGCATGGAGGCCTGCTCCGGTGCGCATCACTGGGCACGCCTGTTCCAGCAGTACGGCCATACGGTCAAGCTCATGGCGCCCAACCTTGTGGCGCCTTATCGCATGTCCGGCAAGCGCGGCAAGAACGACGCGGCGGATGCTGCTGCGATCTGCGAAGCGGTGACGCGCCCAAGCATGCGTTTTGTGCCACTGAAGGACGAACACCAGCAGGCAACGCTTTGCCTGCATCGGACACGACAAGGTTTTGTTGAAGAGCGGACCGCAACCTACAACCGGTTGCGAGGCCTGCTCTCGGAATTCGGCGTGGTGCTGCCTCAGAGCCCGGAGAAGCTGCGCCGGCACATCACGGAACATCTGGACACATTGCCTGGCTGGGCGAAGCGCAGCATCAGCGATCTGCTTGAGCATGCCGGCAAACTTGAAGAACGCCTGCTCGAATACGACCGTGCGATAGCCGAGATCGCGCGTGAGGATGCGCGCAGCAAGAGGCTGATGCAGTTGCGCGGCATCGGCCCAACCACGGCCAGTGCGTTGCTCGCCAGTATCGGTGCCGGGCACGACTTCAGAAACGGCCGGCAGGTGGCCGCCTGGATCGGACTCACGCCCGGTCAATACAGCAGTGGCGGCAAGGCCCGGCTGGGCAGCATCACGAAGGCGGGCGACGCCTATCTGCGCGGCCTGCTGGTCAACGGTGCGCGCGCCGTTATTGCCAATCTCGGCGAGAAACAGGATCGCTTCAGCCGGTGGGCTCGAACCCTGATCGAGCGACGGGGCTACTGGCGGGCGGCCATCGCGATCGCCGCAAAGAACGCGAGATTGGCGTGGGCCATGCTGAAATATGGCCATGACTTCAAGCTCGAACCAATTGCAGACTGAGTTCGATTCGGGTCTATCGATTAACCGGCAACTGGACACGGGCACGAACATCACGAGCACATAGAAACGATCACTTTGCACTGCCAGCGGTGATGTGAAGCGGGTTGGACCCGCGCGGGGCGTACCTGACTAACACGGCGGGGATATCCATTCCCGGCTAGAGAATGAGGCCTCCGCGCGCGTCTTTCATCAGGGTCCGGGCCATGAGCCCAACATGACCGGTTGTAGAACTGCAGTCCTTCACCTTCTCACACGCACCGGCGCGGCATTGCAGTACGTATCAATAGCGAACTTCGTTGAGCTTGTACTCAACGGGGAGCCCTTGTAGCGTGTTAGGCACTT
>NZ_JACFYJ010000245.1:0-1510 GCF_037126505.1 Paraburkholderia bengalensis | reverse complement strand
GGGAACAGTTCATCTCGTTCGACAAGAAGGCCGTGTCGCTCCTGACGAAGCAGGGCCATTCCGCCACACTGTTGTAATGAAGGTCGCCGGCCGGCGACCACCCTTATATAGCAGGTGCTATGAACTACCCGTTTCGCGCCGGGTTTCCCGCAGCGTAGTCAAGCCCATCGCGAAGTGCGCGCGTTGTAATCGTGTCGTCAGTTCTCGCCCATGTTTCGGGGTTCGCGCGCTCATCGCGAGGCGCTAGCGCCTTGACGGTTGCGGTAGTTGCCGCACTGTACCAGTCCGATAAAAGGTAACCAATCGCCGCGGCTAAATGCTCAGCCCTCCCAGCGATCCGGGCCGCGTTGTTCGCCATCGAGTTGATCGGGAATGGTTCTGATAAGGCCTGCGACAATTTCCTTCTTTTTGTAGTTTGGCGCAGCCTGAAACTCGTCGTTACCTGGCAATGTACCCAAGACTTCGTCTCAATTCATGGCGCCTCCAGTGACCGGTGGGATCAAGCGGTTTGTGGTCGTTAGCATAGCACCGCGAGATCCCGTGTTTGCTCTGGCACATCTACATTCAATTACACTCATCCATGCGCTGAATTTGAACAAGGAGAAATCGTGCCAAACATACAGCTCCTGGCAGAACACAGACTTGCCCTCCTGGAGCAGCATCGCTTATGGTGCAAGGACATCGTCCGTACGCCCGGACAAATCGGTGGGTCGATCAACACGTTGGTCCAAGGACCCCCGTTGTATGTTCCCGGAGAAATCAGGCCATACTCGGACTTCGATGAGGTCAGATTCTTGTCTGTCGATCAGAATCTCGTCGACTATCTCAAGGCCAGCAGATTTCCGTTTCGGGAAAATTAATGATTCCTCGCCACGTAGCTGGAAAAGCAAGATCTTAATGGAACGGAGGAGTGATGGGTTTCAGCGAGAGGTACGGACTGGATTTCGGTCGCAAGGTGAGATCGAGCGTGAGGCACGTCGTGATCGAATTGACGCCCTGTTGAGTCAGCTCGAAGCGGAGATTCACCGTATGAAGGGGCAGCCGGGCGACGAATATAGCTCAGTCGACTTACGTGAATTGGCGGCAAGGTTGCAGCGGCTCGCCGATCAAACCCAAGAGGCCGAGTAGAGCACCGTCGGCACGTGACTCGGCGAGTCCATTGTCCCGGAAGGAAGCCGCGAGTCCCTTCTGCAATCGCGTAGGGCAGAAGGCTGCCCACGCGCATTGTATCTAAGCCGTTCGATGAAGAGCTGCCAGAGCTGCTCAGCGACTCCCTCGTTCGTGAGTTTCTGCTCACGCCCCGACCAGTTCGTCATCATTCCCTTCAGGTACATCGACTGTTCATCGGTTTCGACGCTCAAGATTTCGTTGAAACTGTTGTCTTGAGGGTTGTCGTTTCCCGAATAGCCGATCTGACCTCGTGATCCGTAGGTGTGCGTAATTCGGATGTAGCAACCCGCGACCCTTTTGCCATCTCGATAGATAGTTCCTGTAAATCCGGTTTCCGACG
>NZ_JACFYJ010000244.1:0-1523 GCF_037126505.1 Paraburkholderia bengalensis | reverse complement strand
GCCGCCCGGCACGCCCGCGCCGCCCACGCTCGCGGCCGTCAGCGCGGCGCTCGCGACGCTGCCTTGCTCGGCGCTGGCGGCTTCCGTCCAGGATCGCGCGATCCAGGTGCGAGGCTTCGTGCCGCAGCATGGCGAGGCGCAAGTCAACGAGCGGCTCGCAAAATTGCCCGGCATCGCATCGACGAAAGTGGACGTGCAGCACGTGAGCAGCGACAAATGCGATGTGCTGAAGGAACTCGGCCCTTACTGGACGCGCAACTGGCAGGCCGGCCGCGTGGCATCGCTGACGGCGCGCATGCCGAATGGCGTGCTGACGGAGGGCGATCCCCTCGTCGTCGATGTGAAGACGCCCGGCTACGATTCGTATGTGAACATCGACTATTACGTGCTCGACGGCAGTGTCGTGCACATGGTGCCGGGGCCGCGCGTGAAGGACAATCAGGCGCCCGCGCATTATTCGGCGACGGTCGGCAGCGGCGGCGACTGGATCATCTCGAAGCCGTTCGGCGAAGAAATGGTCGTGCTGCTGATCACGCCCGCGCCGCTATTCGATACACCCCGGCCCGAGAGCGAGTCGCGCGCCGACTATCTGCGCGCGCTCGATACACGGCTTAAGCAGCTCGCGACGAAGTACGGGCAGGATCACATCGTCATGGATTTCGCGCAGATCGCGAGCAAGGCGCGCGCGCGTTGACGTGCCGCGTGAGCCTTACCGAGCAAAGTCATTCCGCGGCATGGATGGGTGACGAGCCGCGCTGCACGCCATCACTTTAATTCCTTCACGACGCGAAAGCCGTCCTGCGACTGGCGCACGCTCTGGCTGTACTTGAAGCGCGTCGAACTCAGCATGTAGTCATTGCCTTCGCGCCACGAGCCGCCGCGAATCACGCGCATGTTGCAGCCGGGCGAGTCCCACGCGCGGCCGTCGTTCGGTGCGCTTTGGTATGAGTTATGCCAGCAGTCGGTGACCCATTCCCAGACGCTGCCATTCATGTCGTGCAATCCATTCGGATTGGCCGCAAACGTGCCGACGGGCTCGGGCGCTTCCGTGTGATACGGGTCGCCGCAGTCCTTGCAGTTCGCCATCCCTTTGCGCATCTGATCGCCCCACCAGTACTTCGTCGTCGTGCCGGCGCGGTCCGCATATTCCCATTCGGCTTCCGTCGGCAGACGATACGTCTTGCCCGTGAGCTTGCTCAGCCACTTCACATAGGCTTGCGCATCGTCCCAACTGAGGTCGCGAGCGGGTGCATTCTTGACGGAATTGTTTTCCGCCGACAGTTTCGGACAGCCGTTGGCATCCGCGCAGGCGTTCCATTGCTCGACCGTCACTTCGTACTTGCCGATCGCGAACGGCGCCGCGATTGTCACGTGATGCGGCGGCTTCTCTGAAGCATCGCCGACGTTGCTGCCCATCGTGAACGAGCCGGCGGGCAGCGAGACCATCGCGGGACACGCCGCGCAGTCCTTGCTCTCGCCGGCTGTCGCAGCGCGCGCGGGCGCGGGTGTCGGCGCGGCTGCAG
>NZ_JACFYJ010000243.1:0-1539 GCF_037126505.1 Paraburkholderia bengalensis | reverse complement strand
GCGATAGCCCGTATGCACGCCCCAGTAATAGAAAACCAGCGAGAACACGATCACCACCAGCATGTCCCACCCGTACGGCAGCACACCCAGGCCGCCGAACTGCTTGCTGCCGATCAGCGACAGGATCGCCATCACGGGCAGATACGCCACCAGCCACCACGCCGCCTTCAGATCCTGATTGAAGCCGCCGAAGCCCGACTTCGCCTGGAAGTAGAAGAACACCGGCAGCGCGACGATCATCAGCAGGATGATTTCGCCCGTCAGCGGCCACTTCGCCCAGTACAGAATCAGCGACGCGCACACGAATGCGAACGGCGCGATCAAACCCATGCCCGGAATGTGCAGCGGACGGTCGAGGTCCGTCGCCGCCCGGCGCAGCGCCATCAGGCTGATGGGGCCCGTCAGATATGAAATGACGGTCGCCACCGAAATCACGGCCGCGAGCGAACTCCAGCCGCGGAAGAAGAACAGGAAGATGAACGACACCAGCAGGTTGAACCACATCGCCGGACGCGGCACGCCGTACAGCGGATGCACGCTGCCGAAGATCTTCGGCATCGTGTTGTTGCGCTCCATCGCGTAGATCATCCGCGTGGTCGTCGCCATGTAGGTCGTGCCCGTGCCGCTCGGACTCACGAACGCGTCGATGTACAGCAGAATGGCCAGCCAGTTCAGGTTCAGCGCGATCGCCAGTTCCGCGAACGGCGACTTGAAGTTGAACTGGCTCCAGCCCTTCGCGACGTCGGCGGGGTTCACCGCGCCGATGTACGCAACCTGCAGCAGCACGTAGATCACGAGCGCCAGCAGGATCGAGCCGATCACCGCGAACGGCACGCTCTTCGCGGGATTGCGCGCTTCGCCCGCCAGGTTGATCGGGCTCTGGAAACCGTTGAACGCGAACACGATGCCGCTCGTCGCCACGGCCGTCAGCACCGCCGACCAGCCGTACGGCGCGAACGCACCCGTGCCGCCGAACGAGTCGCCGAGGTTGTCCTTGTGAAAGCCGCTCAGCATCAGACCGAGAATGGTCAGGCCGGGAATGATGAACTTGAAGATCGTGATCGCCGAATTGGCGCGCGCGAACACTTTCACGCCCCAGTAGTTCAGCATGAAGTAGATCACCACCAGCACCGCCGACAGCAACAGACCCGGCGTCGTCAGCGAGCCGTTGATGAACAGGTCGTGCGCCCATTCATACGGCCACGTGCTCATGTACTGGATCGACGCTTCGGCTTCGATCGGAATCACCGACACGATCGCGATCCAGTTGGCCCATGCACTGATGAACCCCACCAGCGCACCGTGCGAGTAGCGCGCATAACGCACCATGCCGCCCGACTCGGGAAACATCGCGCCGAGCTCCGCGTAAGTCAGCGCGATCGCGAGGATCACCACTGCGCCGATCACCCACGCGCACAGCGCCGCGGGACCCGCAATCTTGGCCGCTTTCCATGCGCCGAACAACCAGCCTGACCCGATGATCGAACCGAGTCCCGTCAGCATCAGCGCAAACGGGCCGATGTGCCGTTGAATTGAACT
>NZ_JACFYJ010000242.1:0-1542 GCF_037126505.1 Paraburkholderia bengalensis | reverse complement strand
GGCGAGTCGCGCCGTCATTTCCTTCTCGTCGATATCGACGTGCAGACGCCCCGCGTCGCAATCCAGTTCGATCCAGTCGCCGTCGCGCACCACGGCAAGCGGCCCGCCCGCGCGTGCTTCGGGTGCCACGTGCAGCACGACCGTGCCGTATGCCGTGCCGCTCATGCGCGCATCGGATACACGCACCATGTCCGTCACGCCCTGCGCGAGCAGCTTCGGCGGCAGACCCATGTTGCCGACTTCCGCCATGCCCGGATAACCCTTCGGGCCGCAGTTCTTCATCACGAGCACACTGTCCGCTGTCACGTCGAGTTCGGGATCGGCGATGCGCTTCTTGTAGTCGTCGAAGTTCTCGAACACGACGGCGCGGCCGCGATGCTTCAGCAGTGCGGGCGTCGCCGCCGACGGCTTCAGCACCGCGCCGTTCGGCGCGAGATTGCCGCGCAGCACGCACAGGCCGCCGTCCGCGCGTAGCGGTTTCTCCAGCGGACGGATCACCTCGTCGTTGTAGATCGGCGCGTCGACGCAGTTCTCCCACAGCGTCTTGCCGTTCGCCGTCAGCGCATCGGGATGCGGCAGCAGGCCCGCTTCACCGAGCCGCCGCAGCACGGCAGGCAGGCCGCCCGCGTAATAGAACTCTTCCATCAGGAAGCGCCCCGACGGCTGCAAATCGACGAGCGTCGGCGTGCCGCGTCCGATGCGCGTCCAGTCGTCGAGTTCCAGGTTCACGCCGATGCGCCCCGCAATGGCCTTCAGGTGAATCGCCGCATTGGTCGAGCCGCCGATGGCCGCGTTCGCGCGGATCGCGTTCTCGAACGCCTCGCGCGTGAGCAGCTTCGACAGACGCAGGTCCTGCAGCGCCATCTCGACGATGCGCATGCCCGACAGATGCGCGAGCACATAGCGGCGCGAATCGACGGCGGGAATGGCGGCGTTGTGCGGCAGCGTGACGCCGAGCGCTTCGGCCATGCACGCCATCGTCGAGGCCGTGCCCATCGTGTTGCAGGTGCCCGCCGAGCGCGACATGCCCGCTTCTGCCGACATGAACTCGTGAATCGAAATCTTGCCCGCCTTCACCTGCTCGCTCAGCTGCCACACGACGGTGCCCGAGCCGATGTCGCGGCCTTCATGCTTGCCGTTGAGCATCGGCCCGCCGCTCACGACGATGGCGGGCACGTCGCAACTGGCCGCGCCCATCAGCAGCGCCGGCGTGGTCTTGTCGCAGCCGACGAGCAGCACGACGGCATCGATCGGATTGCCGCGAATCGACTCCTCGACATCCATGCTCGCGAGATTGCGCGTGAACATGGCCGTGGGCCGCAGGTTCGACTCGCCGTTCGAGAACACCGGGAACTCGACGGGAAAGCCGCCCGCTTCGAACACACCGCGCTTCACGTGCTCGGCGAGCTTGCGAAAGTGCGCGTTGCACGGCGTGAGTTCGGACCACGTATTGCAGATGCCGATGATCGGCTTGCCGGCGAATTCGTGATCGGGAATGCCCTGGTTCTTCATCCAGCTGCGGTACATGAAGCCGTTCTTGTC
>NZ_JACFYJ010000241.1:0-1547 GCF_037126505.1 Paraburkholderia bengalensis | reverse complement strand
ACGGCCCAGGCCGTCCTCGAAGAATCCGCGAAACTGTGCGGCGAAGTGCTGGCGCCGCTGAACGTCGAAGGCGACCGCAACCCGAGCAGCTGGAAGGACGGCCAGGTCACCGCGACGCCCGGTTTCGCCGACGCCTTCCGCCAGTTCTCGGCGGGCGGCTGGCAAGGCGTGCAGCATCCCGTCGAATACGACGGCCAGGGCCTGCCGAAGCTGATCGCGACCGCCTGCATCGAGATGCTCAACGCATCGAACCTGTCGTTTGCGCTGTGTCCGCTGCTCACCGACGGCGCCATCGAAGCGCTGCTCACGGCGGGCAGCGAAGCGCAGAAAAAGACCTACGTGCCCCGGCTGATCTCCGGCGAATGGACGGGCACGATGAACCTGACCGAGCCGCAGGCGGGCTCCGACCTCGCGCTGGTGCGCACGCGCGCCGAGCCGCAGGGCGACGGCTCGTACCGGATCTTCGGCACGAAGATTTTCATCACGTGGGGCGAGCACGACATGGCGGAGAACATCGTCCATCTGGTGCTCGCGCGCACGCCGGACGCGCCCGAAGGCGTGAAGGGCATTTCGCTGTTTCTGGTGCCGAAGTTTCTCGTCAACGAAGACGGCTCGCTGGGCGCGCGCAACGACGTGCATTGCGTGTCGATCGAGCACAAGCTCGGCATCAAGGCGAGCCCGACGGCCGTGCTGCAGTTCGGCGACCACGGCGGCGCGATCGGTCACCTGATCGGCGAGGCGAACCGCGGCCTCGAATACATGTTCATCATGATGAACGCGGCGCGTTTTGCCGTGGGCATGCAGGGCGTGGCCGTGTCGGACCGCGCGTACCAGAAGGCCGTCGCGTACGCGAAGGAGCGCGTGCAGAGCCGGCCCGTCGATGGCTCGGCGAAGCAGGCGGTGTCGATCATCCATCACCCGGACGTGCGCCGCATGCTGTCGACGATGCGGGCGCTGACGGAAGCCTCGCGCGCGCTCGCGTATGTGGCGGCCTCGCATAGCGATCTCGCGCACCATCATCCCGACGAAGCGCAACGCGCCGACCATCTGGCGATCTACGAGTACCTCGTGCCGATCGTAAAGGGCTGGAGCACGGAGCTGTCGGTGGACGTGGCGAGCCTCGGCGTGCAGGTGCACGGCGGCATGGGCTTCATCGAGGAAACGGGCGCGGCGCAGTATTACCGCGACGCGCGCATCCTGCCGATCTACGAAGGCACGACGGCCATTCAGGCCAACGATCTGATCGGTCGCAAGACGCTGCGCGACGGCGGCGCGGTCGCCAAAGCCTTGCTCGCGCAGATTGCGCAGACCGTCGAAGCGCTGAAGCAGCAAAAGGGCGCGCCGTTCGAATCGATGCAGAAGCATCTGTCGCGCGGACATGACGCGTTGCGCTCGGCGGTGTCGTTCGTGCTCGAGAATGCGAAGAGCGATCCGAATGCGGTGTTCGCGGGTAGCGTGCCGTATCTGAAGCTGGCGGGGACCGTGCTGGGCGGCTGGCAGATGGCGCGCGCGATGCTCGCGGCGCAACGCAAGCAGGCGGATGACCC
>NZ_JACFYJ010000240.1:0-1550 GCF_037126505.1 Paraburkholderia bengalensis | reverse complement strand
CAGGCGCGGGAACAGCGTGCGCTGCAACGCGGTCGGCACGATGTTCAGCCGCGTGACGAGGTTTTGCGGCACGGTGTAGTACGTGACGAAACGCGCGCCGAGACTCGTGCCGAGCATCACGCGGTCGAGCGATTCGGCAACCATGCCCGTGATGCTCGCAATCAGCATCCAGCCGCCGAGACGAAAAAGCTCCTTTGCAATAGTCAACTGCGGCAATTGAATGCGTCCGATGCCGAGCACGATCAGCGCTGAGCGCCCATGCAGAAAAGCCAGGATGATGCGCGCGACCACAGCCGCCGCGAGCACGTTCTGCAACGTCGGGCCCATCACCCATGCGGCGGCGAGCGGCAGCAGCTGGAACAGGAACGTGCCGAGCGTCTGGTTCGTGTTGTAGACGCCGAAGCGCTCCGCGCCGTTGATCGCGCCCGCGAAAACCCATGACACGTTCGCGAGCGGAATCGCCACCGCGAGCCACGGCAGCGCCATGTACACCTCGTGCTGCAGTTGCGGCGACACCTTCGAGAAGTACGCCGTGTAGAGCGCCGCGCCGAAGTAGATGACGAGTCCGCCGACGATGCCCGTCGCCAGATTGAGCCACGTCGCGCTCCAGAACACCTGTTCGCAGGCTGTGGCATCGTTCGATGCGCGCGCCTTCGAGATGTGATTCTGCGCGGCCATGCTCATGCCGAGATCGAGGATGCTGAAGTAGCCGATCAGCGTCCACACGAGGCTGATCACCCCGTACCGTTCGACGCCCAGCAACCGGATATACGACGGCACCGTGACGAGCGAGACGAACGTCGGCAAGACCAGTCCGATCAGGTTGATCGCTACGTTTCTGAGGATGCATTTGTCCATCGGAGTCCTGTGGGGTCGTTCATGTGCTGAAGTACGATGCCGCGTCGTATACCTCGATGCGGTTCTGCGACGCGTTCAACGCATAGAGCGTCGTGCTCGCAGCGGGCCCGTTGATATCGCCGCGCGTGCTCATCGGCACGTCGCTGACGAGCTGAAACGCGGCGACACGCCTCGTATCGCCGATCTCGCGCCGCGAGATGCCGTACCATTGGTGTCCCTTGTCCGGCCACACTCGCCGACGAGATGCCCCTTCTCGTTGCCGACGCTGATTGCCACGAACGCATAGCGTCCGTTGATCGCAAATCGCATTGCCGCCGCCGTTGCCCCAGCCGTGAGTGCCACCTACGAAGCCGAGGATCTTCCAGTTGTAATAGACGCTCGATTCCGCGCCGCTCTCGTCCCACGGCGCGTTGGCGTACACCCGCCCATCGGACGACGTGGATCTGCGTCGGGCTGCCGTCGCCGAAGGCGAACGTCTTTCCGACCCACGACCTCTGCAGATTCCGCGGAGGTTCGGCGAACGCATGCACGAAAGGTGCGCAGGAACGTAGCGCGCACGTCAGGACTTGCAGCAACGGTTTCACGAGTTCGTTCTCGATCCTTCGCGTGCCGCTTGCAGCGCATCGTCGTGTGGATGCGCGCGCGGCGCGCCGCCATGAATCAGACGACGCTCGAAGCCGAACCACGACGCG